>JANWZT010000048.1 GCA_025054515.1 Candidatus Caldarchaeum sp. | reverse complement strand
ACAATCCAATCATCTGTCATCCGGTCAAGCCGATAGGTAATAATATTCACCGGACTGTTTCTGGAGTCGGTGTAGTTGAGAATCCCGTTTGTTTATCCTCGGCCTCTTGGTTGTATGGTCACGCCGGAAGGTGACGTCCATTTTAGCTAAAAACATGTTGAAGCCGGTACGTAGGTCGGTTGGCGGATGGCCGTATCCACGCACACCTGGCTGGCCTTCAAAAACCATCAAAGCGGATGAAGCAAAGTCGAGAACGGTAAAGTCATGTTCGACCAACAAGATGTAAACCTTATTGTCCAGAGCCAGCCTTTTCAGTATCTTCGCCATGTGATATCTTTCCTCGACGTCGAGGAACGCGCTTGGTTCATCGAGAACGTAGATGTCAGCTTTCTTGGACAAACAACCCGCCACAACAGTTTTCTGAAGCTCTCCACCGCTCAACTCCCTCATGTCTTTGTCGAGTAGTTTTTCGAGCCCGAAAGGCCTGACGACCGTCGACTGGTAAAGAGATGTGTCGAATTCCTGTCCGGCGGCTTTTCTGAGGTATTCTTCGACGGTTGAAGGTTCCGGCACGGGGTATTGGGGTTTGTAGCTGACCGCTTTGGGGTCAAAGGAAAAACCTTGGTCGGTTTGGAGAACTCCCGCTATAACCGATGCGAAAGTGGTTTTGCCGATTCCGTTCGGGCCCACGATGCCGAGCACTTCGCCGCGGACAACCCATCCTTCAGCGACTTCAAGACGGAATCCTTCGAAGGTTTTGGAAAAGGCGGGCCATCGGAGCTGTTCAGCGGAGACTTCAACCTCCCTCGACGGCGGCTTCACCTGAAAGTCAATCTTCTCATTCCTGAAACGCAAGTTCTCGTCGGGTATGTATCCTTCGATGAACATGTTAATGCCTTCGCGGACTCCATAGGGGCCCGCCACCACTCCGTAAACCGACGGCTCACCGTAGAAAAGAAAGATGACGTCGGAAAAATAGTCGAGAACCGCGAGGTCGTGGTCGGCCACAACCACCTTAACCGATTCACCGACGACGTCCCTGACGGCTTCAACCATCTTAAGTCTTTGACGAATGTCGAGGTGGCTTGACGGCTCGTCGAGGATGTAGACATTTGCTTTTCGGAGTAAGGATGCTGCCACGGCGAGACGCTGCAGCTCCCCACCGCTCAAAACCCGCACGTCTCTTTCAGCCAACTCCTTGAGCTCGAGGTTCTCCATCACCTTCTCCACCGATGCTTCGTCGCCAAGCCGGGCCAACACCTCCTTAACTTTGCCCGAAACCACTTTGGGGATGTCGGCGATGTTCTGAGGCTTGTAGGAAATCCTTATTTCACCTTTCGCGATGCTTCCGAGATGTTCTTGGACGAGAGAGCCTCGGAAAAACCGTGACGCCTCTTCCCAAGTAGTACGCTCTTCGATGTTTCCGAAGTTGGGGACGAGCTGTCCCGCCAATATTTTGATGGCAGTTGATTTGCCGATTCCGTTTTTACCCAGCAGGCCCACGACTTTGCCGGCTTCGGGATATGGGAGGCGGAAGAGCTTGAATTTGTTGACGCCGTATTGATGGACGACGCTGTCCTTCAGCTCCGTCGGAAGGTTGATGATTGTGATGGCTTCGAAAGGACATTTCTTGACGCAGATTCCGCAGCTGATGCAGAGAGTTTCGCTTATTATCGGAAACCCGTCGTCTCCCATCTTTATGGCTTCGATGTTGTTTCTCACCGGCGGGCAGTAGGTTATGCATGGCCAGTTTCCGCATTTCTTCGAGTCGCAGGCGTCTCGGTCGAGGACGGCAACCCGATGGTCAGACACCATCACAGACACCTAAACCCATCAGAAAGAACAGCTACCAGACGTAGGTTTGCTGCGGTTAAAAAACATATCATAGGACAACGCGTCTGCCGCGAGCCAAAAAAAGGAGAAGCCGGTCGAGCTCCTTTTTCCCCAAATCCCGGAACCAGTCAACGTCATCGCCAACGCCAGCCATTCGGACTATTCTCAAACAGTTTGCCGTGATTTGGAAACTTTTTCTGCCCGTGGTATCGACCTGATAAACCCGTCCGCGACCAAAGGTCTTGACCGCTTCGTCGTAAACAATTCCCAAAAACTCGGCTTCGACGTTTTCAACAATTTTTCCCATCGAGTAACCTCTTTTCTTCAGGCCCTCGGCTAACTTGAGTGGGTTACGTCGGAGCACTATGCATTTCTGTTGTTTGCGAGGGAGCCGTACGACAAGATGGCCGCTGACGACTGTGTTGTCTTCGACTTGTTGGCTGAGTTTTTGTTTGAGGATGCGTAGGTCGACGTCGAGGTAATCAGCAGCTCCTACGCGTTTTCCTATTCTGGCTTCTTTGACGAAGGCGGGGATGTCTAAGAATTTGTAGCCCAGCTTTTTCGCGAGCTGTTTTCCTACCGTTGTTTTTCCAACTCCGGGAGTTCCCGACACCCATATTATCACGGAATTCCGTGGTTGATTGTTGACGCGATGCGTTTAAAAGTTTTGAACGAATTGAAAGATGAATCACTCGCGACGGCGGCGGCGCAGAAAATTGCGGAAGTTTTCGGCCTTGAAACAGTCGTCGAAGCCGCAAAGCTCACTCAACCCGAGCAAGCCTACGACAGTCTCAGACGACAGTACAACGCCGCCATACTCCTCATCCAACTCGAGCCAAGGCCGGAGCTCTTACTACTACTTACAGAGAGGGACATCTACGTCCCCGGCCTAAATTTCGTCTTCGGATATGCTCCCGGAAAAGCTGGAGTCGTGTCGATTTACCGACTCGACCCAATCAGGACTGAGGGACATGCTGATCCAAAGCTTTTGCTCCAAAGAACGGTGAAAGAAGCGGTTCACGAAACAGGCCATCTGCTCGGCCTGCGTCACTGCACCATGCCGGGCTGCGTGATGACTTTCAGCAACTCGGTGCTGGAGGTTGACAGTAAAAACGACACACCATGTGAAAGATGTATGAGCAAGGTTACTTTTTTACGACTCCGATGACATATTCGACAATTTTAGCGGGTATGTCGACGCCGGTAGCCTTCATCAGTCCTTTGAATTCCGGCACACCGTTGACTTCGTTGACGAGGTAGCTTCCGTCGGTTGTTTCGAACACGTCGATGCTTACGACTTCGCCTCCCACCGACTTCGCCGCCTTCAAGCTCAGTTCAACCAGCTCGTCGTTGAGAAAAGCTTGAACAGGCTCTCCACCTAATGCGACGTTGGTCCGCCAGTCACCCGAACTCCTATATCGATACATGGCCCCGACCACTTCGTCGCCGACCACGAATGTCCGGATGTCGCGGTTAGGCAGGTCGATGTATTCTTGGATGAGATGGGTTTTCATGTAGCTGCTTGTCAGCATTTCCCGGTGTTCCGCCACCAGTTTGAAGTCGTCCACGTCCTTCAGCAGAGCTATTAACCTACCCCAACTGCCGATGGGTGGTTTGTCAACCGCGGGAAAACCCACTTTCTCCAACGCTTTTTGAGCCGCCTTTCCGTTGAGTGCCACCGCCGTCCGTGGGATGGGAAGGCCAGCGGCCTTCAACTTTGTCACAGTCAACACCTTATCACCAGAGAGAATAATAGCCTGCGAAGAGTTAATCGCCCTTGCAGAAGATGCTTCTCTCAAAGCGGCGGTATGAATGGCGCTGTAAAGAGAAATGCACCTGACTAGGCTCACGTCTACATTTGTCTTCTGAATGGTGAAAACATGCTGTCGGACGTTGGTCAATCGAATTTCAAGCCCTTTCGCCGTCACGGCTTTGGCGAGAAGCTTCTCCTCGAGCCTCGGAGTGTCAAAAGCTATTTCAACCACGATTTTTCCGGCCATTCCTCAATTAATCGATGAAATTCCAGCCCGGCATCATATAAACGTGCAAGATGGGGCCGCTGGGATTTGAACCCAGGATTGCCAGCGCCCCAGGCTGGAGTCTTAGACCAAGCTAGACCACGGCCCCACGGGTTAGTGTGTTTTGTTTGGTGTTTTTAAGTGTTGGTTGTTAATGTCGCGCGGAAATCTACCGCTTTTGCTTTTTTGTGGCTGATGGTCAGTGGGTTTATTTCGATTGTGGTGATGGTGGGATTTTTAATGATGATGTTGGAGAGGTTGGTGACGGCTTTGGCGATGGTGTCGATGTCTGCTGGCGGGATGTTTCTGAACCCGTAAAGAAGCTGTTTGTGTTTGAGATACTGTAGCATCGTCTTGACTTCATGAGGCTGTGCCGGGGCGACCAAGGACACGGTGTCGCGTAACGCTTCGGTGAAGAACCCGCCCAGCCCAACCGTAACCACGGGCCCGAAAACGCGGTCGTTCTTTCCACCGACGATAAGCTCAAGCCCTTTGAAGGTTTCTTGAACAACCAAACCATCGCCTTCCACGCCCAGTTTAGCCGCCAAATTCATCAACCTCCGAAAAGCCTCCACGACCTGCGATTCCTCCGAAAGATTAAGGACCACTCCACCAACGTCGCTTTTGTGCGCCACCTTCTCAGACGCCAGCTTCATGACGACGGGGAACCCGATTTCGCGAGCAGCCTTCAACGCCTCAGACTCCCGGAAGACAATTATTTCGTCAACCGGCTCCAAACAGTTTTCCCGCAGGAGAGAGATCAGAGCTGACCTACTCATCGGCTTCGCAGAACCGGCCGCTGCAGACCTCACATGGGGAAAACCATCTCTTTGAGGAGTGATGGTTTTCGCAAGCAGCCCGGCAACCCGCAAAGCATCCTCCAAATCACGGAAAACTGGAACATCGTTTTCAGAAAACAAACGTCTGAACAAAGCTGCGTATTCCGATGAGCCGGGGCAGCACACCAGAACAGTTTTGTGGACGGCTTTGGCTTTTTTCACAAGTTTTTCGACTACGGATTCGTTCATCGCCGGCGGTGTATGAAGAGGCATCAAAAGATGGATGTCGCCTAACCCGGACAGAAGACCGTATGATGCTTCGAACGATTCAGGCGTTGCGCTGCCGCTCAAATCCAGTGGGTTGTTTGGAACAACAATCGGCGGAATTTTCCCCGAACTGCGCAAAGACACAAGCCCTTCGATGACGTCTTCTGGAAACTGCAGCAGCTCCAAGCCATTGAGTTCCGCGAGGTCGGAGGATGAGACGGAGAAACCTCCGGCGTTGGTCAGCACAAGCAGCCTACGGCCTTGCGGAAAGTTTGTCAAACTCGCTGCATAAGCTACGTCGACCAATTCTTTGACGGATTCAACGACGACGGCGCCGGCTTGACGAAAAGCACCGACAAACACATCCCATTCACCTACCATGCTTGCGGTGTGGGTGTAGGCGGCTTTCTCGGTTGTCTTTGAGCGCCCGGCCTTAAGCACCACAACCTGCTTCCCAAGCTTCCGAGCTCTCAAAACATGGTTCAGAAAACTCCGTCCATCAGCAACGCCTTCCACGTAAACAGCCAAAACTTTGGTCAACTCGTCTTCGACGAAGAAAGAAACCAGCTCCTCGGCTTTGACGTCGACTTGGTTGCCGACGCAGGCGACGGCCCGAATCCCGCCGTTTCTCTCAGCGAACGCGTCGATGAAATAAGTGGCAAGAGCTCCGCTTTGTGAAACCAACGCCACGGCGCCGGGTTTTGGATAAGCCATGTTTTTGAGAGAGCCGCCGTTCAAAGAGGTTTTGAATTCCCTGATGAAGAAGGTGTCTACGCCGGTGTAAAAGTCCATGATTCCGACGGTGTTGGGGCCCAATATTCGCAAATTCGAAGTTTGGACAATCTGCCGTAAAGCGTTTTCCAGCCGGTCGTTTCCCGTCTCCGAAAATCCACCGCTGACAACGACGGCGGCTTTTGCCCCATTTTCAGCGGCATCTTTTACAACATCGGGCACGAAGGAGGCTGGAACAGCAACGACGACGAGGTCTACGGGCTTTCCTATTTCGCCGAAGCCTTTGAAAACTTTGTCCCCATCTATTTGATTCACATATGTGTTGACTGGTTAGATATCTGCCGCCAAAATGCCTTTCTCCTTGTTTTGTTTCAGCTGTTTGTATATCACGTGGCCGATTTTCTCGGGTTCACGAGAGGCTCCGGCGACTGCTATAGAAGCTGGCTTGAAAAAAGCCGATAGACCGTTCAACCCGTTTTCACCATTAATGGTCAAAACCCTGTATTAAACGCCAAAACCTTCAAAGGATATATCAGAGGATGCGAACATTATTGTTGGGAACCCCCGTGTTGTTGAAGGTCAGGTTTCACGGGCGAGGGGGTCAAGGTGTTAAAACGAGCTGCCGCATTCTCGGTAGGGCGGCTTTCTTGACGGGCTACGTCGCGCAGGATTCACCGATTTACGGCGCCGAAAGACGCGGCGCGCCCGTCGCGGGCTTTACCAGAATTGCGGACCAGCCCATATTGGAAAGAGGCTACATCTTCGACCCGCATATCCTCATCGTCATGGATGAAACCTTATTGGAGGACTGGATGGCCAAGCCTCTCGAAGGCCTGGTCGACGGCGGCATCGTTTTCATCAACACATCCCATCATCAACATTTCCCCGAAACGAACAACCATTACATCGTCGTCGAACACAACCTAACTGACGAAGCGCTCGACATCATCGGAAAACCAGTTATAAGCGCTCCAGCCGCTGCAGCGGCTGCGAAACTCACCGGCGTGATAGAAAAACAGGCTCTCCTCGAGGCAACCGCCGAGGAATTGTACGAAATTGGCTTAGACGATGAAACCATACAGAAAAATCTTCATGTCGTTTCAAATGTGTTCGAAAAAGTGCCGACCGTGCCACATCGGTTTAATGAAGCTCCAGCGGCAAGACGGCAGGTAATCTCTTTGACGGTCGGAAAAGTCGTTCTCCACGAAATCTCAAACATGGGAAACGCCTATTTACGCAGGACAGGAAACTGGAGAATTTTCCGGCCCGTAGTCGACTACGAAAAATGTACGGGATGTATGATATGTTTCATCTACTGTCCCGACTCCGTGATCTCCCTTGACGAAGCTAACAAGCCGGTCATAGACTACGACAACTGTAAGGGATGCATGATTTGCATGGTCGAATGCCCGCTCCGCGCCATTTCCGCGGTCAGGGAGGGGAAGATCGTTGCGTGAAGTTGAAATGATGACTGGAAACACGGCGGCTGCTTGGGCCGCGAGGCTCGCTGACGTCGACTACGTTCCCGCCTACCCAATCACGCCTCAGACGGAAATCATCGAAACCATCGCCAAATGGACAAGCGAAGGTGTGATGAAGGCAAAGCTCATCCAGCTCGAGTCGGAGCATTCCATGCTCACCGCCGCGGGCACGGCCTCTCTCACAGGTGCACGGGTTTTCACGGCAACATCCAGCCAAGGCCTCCTCTACGGCTTCGAAATGCTCTACAGCATCGCCGGATGGAGAGCACCGATTGTTTTGGTCAACGTTTCACGCGGAGTAGCCGCGCCCATCACCCTCGAACCCGACCATAACGACGTTCTCGCGGCACGGGACAGCGGGTTCATGCAGTTCCACGCCGAAACATGCCAAGAAGTCCTCGACCTCATCCTCATCGCATACAGGGTTTCAGAAGACAAACAAATCATGCTTCCCTCAATAGTTAACATGGACGGGTTCTACCTTTCCTTCACGAGGGAGCCGGTCCGGCTGCCCAGCCCCAAGACCGTTGCCGACTTTCTCCCGCCATACGAAGCGTTCAAACCTTTCAGGGCAAACACATCCGTGGTAAAAGGCCCGCCCGTGCTCGGCGGACACATCTACACCTATTTCAAATACAACCTCCACGAATCGATGAACAGAGCGTTAGCCGTCTTTGAAAAAGCCGCTGAAGAATATCGTCATCTGACGGAAAGAGACTTACGTTTGTGTGAAGGATTCATGCTGGAAGACGCCGAATATGTTTTGGTGATGACCAACTCTTTCACCACCGCCGGAAGAAAAGCAGTGAAACTTTTGAGGGAAAGAAACATCCCCGCTGGCTTGCTCAAGATAACCGTTGTACGGCCTTTCCCGAAAAAACAAATAGTCGATGCTCTGCGAAACCGCAAAGCTGTGGCGGTCTTCGACCAAAACATCTCCCTCGGCCTCGGCGGCATCCTCTACAACGAAATAGCTGGAACACTATACCATGCAAAGAACAGGCCGGAAACGATTTTGTCGGTGGTCGGAGGCCTCGGCGGCAAATACATCGCCTTAGAAGAGTTTGAAACCATCTTCGATTTACTCATCCATCCCGAGAAAATCGATTCAACAGAGCCGGTCTTTCTTTTCAGAAAAGACGAACTAAGAGACGTGGAGAAGGCCTTGAAACTGGCTGGATGCGGGGGATGGTTTGGATGACCTCAGAGAAGATATTTAGGACTCTGAGGGATTTTCCCGTCGAAGAGTTTCTCTCGCCGGGTTCGCCGATGTGTTCAGGCTGCGGCGGAATGCTAGTTCTCCGCCTGATACACAAAGCGTTGGGCGAAAACATCGTCCTCGTCAATGCGGCCGGTTGCTTAACGCTTTTACATGTTTATCCCTTCACGCCGCTCAAATCGAGCTGGATGTACACCGCCTTCGCATCGGCTCCGGCGGGTGCTCAAGGAATACGGGATGCCCTAGACATCCTCAAGGAAAAGGGCAAAAT
>JANWZT010000047.1 GCA_025054515.1 Candidatus Caldarchaeum sp. | reverse complement strand
AACACAAGGTCCAAAGAATTCAACATGCCCTTCGTCGTCGAAGAAATTTTCAGCCCCGGGTTCTCTGCACAGATATCGAAAAATTCCGTCAACGCTGCACAGACCACTCCTCTTTCAATTGTTTTCACAAATTTGAACCCATTTCAGGTCAGAGACGTCAAAATCTCGATCCGCTCCACAAGCAACCAACTCGTCATAGTCGAAGGTATTACAGACACGGTACTCCAAACGCTTCCCGCATTAGGCAAACATACGGTCGAGATGAAAGTTCTTGCGACACCGCAGGCCGGCGATTCAGTGGCGACGCTGCGGGCGACCGTTGAATACAAAGACGTGATTGGCTTGACCGCTACCGAAACCTTTGACCTCGCGGTCGCTGTCAACGCCAACATCGACATCAGGTTGAGCGGACTCGTTTTGTCACCGCGGCAGGCAAGAGCTGGTGAGACGGTCGACCTCGCTGGGGACGTGGTTAACGAAGGAACGGGGTTAGCCCGCGCCGTTGCGGTCGAAGTCGTCGGCGACTACCCCTTCAGCCGCGTCGGGGAATCCGCGACTTTTCTCGGAAACATCAACCCATCGCAGGTTTCTGCCTTCACTTTAAACTTCAGGGTTGACGAAAACGCAAGGCCCGGCACCTACTCTGTCAAAGTCAAAGTGCTTTACAAGAACGGGTTCGGCGAATCATTCGAAACCGAAAGACAACTCCGCTACGAAGTCGTGACACAAGGGACCACCTCAACCATCACCCAGCCGTCAAGCCAGCAGCCGAACATGATGAACATCGTTGCGTTGGTCGTAGTTGTGGCGGCTGCGGTCGTTGCTTCGGTTTTCGTTTTGTTGAGGAGACGTGGCCGGCGTGAGGCCGTCTGAATACGTCAGATATGCTTGGTCAGCCCTCAAAGACCGAAGGCTTAGAACCACTTTAACGATTCTTGGGATCGTCGTTGGGCCTGCGTTGATAACCGCCCTAAACGCCACGACAGCTGGACTTACCCAAACCATCATCTCTAACCTCGAAGTGTTTGGAACAGACATGGTCTTAGTCCAGAGAGTCGGTGACTTCAACTTTGACGAATCCGTCGTCAAACACATCAGCAGCCTCGAAGGAGTCAAGGAAGTCTACCCATACTACCTGATCGCATCGGGCGAAATCAGGACAAGGGGCAAATCATTTAGCATGGACCCGACGAGAAGCTACACGATTCTTGCGATAGAATTGAAGAACCTTCCCAAGCTCTTCCCCAACATCAAGATAAACGGAGGAGAAATAATCGACAACCCATCTTTCGCCGTAGCCGGGTTCACGGTATGGAACCCACGCGACCCCGACATTCCACCCATAGACATCGGCTCCCTCTTCACCGTCGCCACCCTTCCCGGAACAGGCAACACCCGCTCATTCACGATAACCGCGAGACTCGACCGCTACGGCCAAGCCCTTTTCCTCAACCCCGACAACCAAATCTTCGTATCCCTCGAAGCCGGCAGGCTGATAACAAACCGGAAAAGCTTCAGCGGCGCTTTCATCAGGCTCAACGACCCCGCCCTTAGCGACAGAGTCGTCATTAACCTCGAAGAAAAATACGGCGAAAACATCCGGGTGTTCTCCATAACGGCAATCGCCGCAACCGTCCAGCAAATCATCGGCACCCTAAACGTCTTTTTCTCCTCGGTCGCTTCGATGAGCCTTCTTGTTGCTTTCCTCGGCATCATGACCACGATGTTTACTTCGGTGACTGAACGGGTCAGGGAAATCGGGTTGATAAAAGCCCTCGGCTTCAAAACCCGGGACGTAATGTTAAGTTTCTTGATGGAGGCGCTCATCATCGGGTTGATAGGCGGGATCATAGGAACCGTCGTCGGAATAGGAGCGGCATACGGATTATCAAACATCTTCTCGGGGCCTCCATCGGGAACAAGGCCTGGCACCTTTGCGACTGGCCCGCCGCCTGAAGCGACGCGGATAGTCCCAGTCATATCGACGGAGCTGGTCTTAACGGGCATATTCGTCGCGGTGCTGGTTTCCATGCTGGCGGGGATACTGCCCGCTTATAGGGCCTCAAGGTTTGAGCCGGTCGAAGCTCTCCGCAAAGATTGAAAGTTGGTCTTTTTATTATAGCCCGTGGAGACGAATAACCGATGCTTAACATCAAAGCCGTCAGGGCTAACCCAGACTTCTACAGACGCGGCATGGAAAAAAGAGGGCTACCATCCCGTGTTATCGACGAAGTTCTTGAACTCGACGCCCGAAAAAGGTCGATGATGAAGGAAATTCAAGACCTCCGGCATGTCCGTAATACGGTGGCTGAAAAAGTCGCGGCAGCCAAAAAACGGGGCGAAAAAGCCGATGAACTTCTAGCTCAGATGGCGGAAGTCAACCGAAAGATAGAGGAAAACGAGCGAAAGCTCCGGGAAATCGACGAGAAGCTTCTGGGGCTTCTTGTAAAGCTACCCAATCCTCCCCATGATTCTGTGCCGGACGGCGATTCGGAGGAGGACAACGCGGTGGTACGTGAATGGGGTGAGCCGCGGAAGGAGGATTGGATGAAAGACCACGTCGACATCCTCGAATCCCTCGGATTGGCCGACCTCGAAACAGCCGCATCCGTCGCCGGCGCCAGATTCTACTACCTGTTCGAAGACCTCGTTCTGCTAAACTGGGCCCTCGCCCTTTACGGCCTTGAATTTCTCAGAAAGAAGGGATTCAAACTCGTACAACCACCTTACATGCTTACCCGCAAAATCATGGAAGGAGTCGTCAGCTTCCAAGACTTTGAAGACATGCTCTATAAAGTCGAAGGGGAAGACCTTTACCTTATCGGAACGGCCGAGCATCCGCTCGCGGGCCTGCATGCCGGAAAAATTCTCGACGGAAGAATATTGCCTCTACGCTACGCCGGCGTAAGCCCCTGCTTCCGGAAAGAAGCCGGAGCCCATGGGAAAGACACCAAAGGAATTTTCAGGGTTCATCAGTTCGAGAAGGTCGAGCAGTTCAGCTTCACCAAGCCCTCCCAATCATGGGACGAGCATGAATTCCTCATCTCCAACGCGGAGGAAATTTATAGGAACCTCGGACTGCCCTACAGGGTCGTGAACATCTGCGTAGGAGAGCTGGGCCCCGTCGCGGCAAAAAAATACGACCTCGAAGTCTGGATGCCCGCCCAGCGGAAATACCGTGAACTCGTTTCATGCAGCAACTGCACAGATTACCAAGCCGTCGGGCTTGAGATCCGGTACCGTGAAGCACCTCACGTCGAAGAAACCGAATTTGTCCACACCCTGAACAGCACCGCACTCGCGACAGAAAGAACCATCGTGGCCATCCTCGAAAACTACCAGAGAAGAGACGGGTCTGTCGAAATTCCCGCCGTGCTTCAGCCATATCTTCACGGAATATCTGTTCTCAAGCCAGCCGGTCGATAGCCCCCATTACGTGTTCCGCCAAGGCCGTCGGGTTCTCCAAATGGCTCGTTTCAGCGGTTCTCAGCAGATAACTTGTTGACGCCATAGAAAGAAGAACATCGGCTCCCGCGGAAACAAACCAAGTTACGAGAGCCGGGGCGTATCCGAAATATCCTTGTTTGAGAGGTTTGCCCAGCCAGTTGGCCCAAGCCTTTACGCCGTTGGACATAATGTCGACTTCGCCGACGACGTAGACAGGTGCCGCCAGTTTCCTGCAAAGTTCGTCGACGTCTTTGATGTATGAAGCATGTTTCTGCCCAAAATCTTCCAGCAGAGGTTTGTCGCTCCACATGACGTAGATTGGGTTGACCACATACCCTGTCGGAGTAGTCAAGATGACTGGTTGGCTTCTGGGTAGGAAAGGTCTGATGGATAGTGGGTTGACTTCCGAAGAAACGAGGACGGCTCGCGATGATGCGACTGCGTATCGTAGCTCCGTGTTTTCTACCAGCGTGTTCAGGTCGCAGAAGGCTGTGAAGCCTTTCAAAGATGTTAGGAGCTCTCGTGTTTTCGGCTCGGGCCCCGATTCGCCGAAGACATAGGCCAAACGAGACGAAGAGAGCTTCGAAACACCTGTTTTCCTCAGCAAAAGCATTAGCTGGCCCGGGCCCGCGAGAAACTCTGTTTCAGGCGGAATCCCTATCTTCTCGACGACGGTTTTTTCCCTGATAGTTTCGTGGACTGGCTTGAGCTTGTGTAGGGCGACGACCATGCTTGGTTGGAAAAATGTTTCACCAGTTCCTGTGTCCGGATCAAGGCCCGTGGGGATGTCGACGGCAACACGTAAAGCTGATGAATTGTTTGCGAGGTTGACCGCTGTCCTAAAGAGTTCCGGCAATTCCCCTTTCGCACCGGTTCCCAATATCGCATCCACTATTACTTCTGCTTCTTCGAAAAGATGCGATAGTGCTAAAATTTGCCGCGGCTCTTGAACAACGTATAATCGAACGGATGCCGTCATGTTTTTGACTGATTCGTAATTGGCTCGGGCTTCTTCCGTTCTTATCTTCGCAGGATCGGCGAGCAACATAACCGATACGTTGGCCCCCAAGCACGCAAGATGTCGGGCGGCCGCCATCCCGTCGCCACCGTTGTTGCCGGGCCCGCACAAAACCAACACATTCCTTTTTTCCGGTTGCCCGAGAAAAGAAACAACGTTCCTTGCGATGGCCGCTCCAGCGTTTTCCATCAAAACAATCCTTTTAACCCCCATAAACTCCGAATTTAGATCGACAACTCCCATCATTTCAGAAGTGATCGTGTCGGAAGCCAACCCAACCCGGGTTTCCGCGGTTTTTATATAAAGATTACAAAACCGAAAACTCTCAACAATATGTGCATATGCAGCGTAGGAAGCGGAGAGTCAGCCAATTTTCATCGAACGATTTTCGAAATATTTAAATGCAACGGATGTAAAATGCAGCGGCGTGAAGAACGTTTCGAAAGCGTTGACCAGAACACAGGCTTTGGTCATCGTGGCTGCGTTGGTTATCGTTGCTGTGGTCGGTGTCGGCGTGTTCACGGTTTTCTTGCCATCGACCCCTTCGACGGCAAAGATCAGCGAAGTTCGGGTCGGTCTTGTGGAGCCGCTAAGCGGCGCCTACGCTGTTTTCGGGAACGAAGCCAAAATGGCCGCTGAGCTGATAGTCGAAGAAATAAATAGCAAAGGCGGCATAGCGAGTCTCGGCGGAGCAAAGATTCGGCTTTTTGTCGAAGACAGTAAAAGCACGGCCGACGGCGCGAGGCTTGCCGCTGAAAAACTTGTTAACGTGGACGGTGTGAACGTCTTGATAGGCGCTTTCATCAGCGCCCACACGCTGACGATGTTGGATGTCACCGAGCCGAAGAAAGTTGTGGTGATGGCTGACGCCTTGGTCGACTATTTGACCGCAAGGGGATTCAAATACATCGTCCGGCTTCCCCCTAAGGCCTCTGTCCACGGAGCGACGAGCGTCGATTTCGCCGTCGCTGTTTTCCAGCAGGCTGGGGCTAAGATTCAGAGGCCCGTGATTGTCCACTTCGATGGGTTGTTCGGCGAAGTTACTGCCGACGGCATCTATACACGGTTGAGAGACCTTGGAATCAGGCCTGTCGACAGAATTAAATATCCTACCGACATCACGGACATGTCGCCCATCATCGAAAGAATTAGACAGGCTAACCCCGATATCGTCTTCGTGGTCCCATACTATGCGGACTCGGTTCTCTTCGCCAAAGCCGTCAAATCTCTGGGGTTGAAGGTCCAGTTCATAGCCGGTGCTGGTGGAACGGGACTTTCCGACCCCGATTCGATTAAGGCGGCAGGGGACGCGACAGAACTGATGACCAACACCTATAGCTACGACCCATTCCTACCCACCGAATACAACAAACAGCTCGTCCAACGGTTCCAAAGCAAGTATGGAAAGCTTCCGACGGAGGCCGCTGGAATTATCTTCTACACGCTGTGGACTTTGAAGGAAGCTCTCGAACTGAGTGGGAAAATGTTCCCCGACAAACCGCTTGACGGAGACAACTTGATGAAGGCCTTGTTCGAGCTCGACCTACGATCCGGCCCAGCCGCTGAAACCTATCCGTCGGGAAGAATAAAGCTCGGGCCGTCCGGCGACAATATCTACGCACAGGCCGTCGTCCTTCAAGTTCAAGGCGGTAAACCGGTTCTCGTCTACCCGTTCGAAAAAGCACAGACCAAGCCTTTGTTCCCAAGACCTTAAATTCCATATCAATTTTTTTCGCTCAAGGTGTGATAAGGTGGTTGGGGTAGATTTCGGTGTTCAGCTTATTCAGACGATCGTTTTCGGGCTGATGCTCGGAGGCGTTTACGCCCTTGCCGCGATGGGGCTATCGCTTCTGTTTGGAGTCGCCAACCTCGTCAATTTCGCTCACGGCGAATACATCATGCTCGCCATGTATATCACTTATTTCCTGTCCATCAGTTTGTTCGGAGACCCGGTTCTTTCACCTATTTTGACCATCCCGATCTTCTTCGGAATCGGCGTGCTCACATACCTCGGAATATTCAAAAGACTCGTTAAAGCGCCTCCTTTATCCCAAATAGCCGCGACCGTCGGCATCGTAGTGCTTCTGCGCAACCTAGCCCTCGCCGTATGGGCCGCCGAACCGAAAGCCCCGCCCTACACGGTTTTCGCCACATCGGTCAACGTCGGCCCAATAATCATCCCTCTAGACAAACTTCTCGCAACAGTCGTCAGCGTCTTCACGTTGATTATATTGAACCAATTTCTCGAAAAGTCGAAGCTGGGCATCGCCATGAAGGCCGCCGCCGACGACGTCGAAGCCGTTTCGCTTATGGGGGTCGACACAGGCCGTTTGTTTCTTCTGACGACGGGCATCAGCATGGCTTTGGTCGGGCTGTCAGGCTCCCTCATAATGACATACCAAGCAGTCACCCCGACTTCGGGCCTGCTGTTCGGTCTTTTGACATGGGCCATAGTAGCACTCGCAGGCCTCGGAACGGTCAAGGGCATCTTCGCCGCATCGATAATCTTCGGGCTCGCCGACAGTCTTGCTTCGGGCCTTTGGGATGCCCGAGGCCGTGAAATCGTCCTCTATGGATTGTTCATCCTGATTCTTTGGCTGAGGCCGAAAGGTTTGTTCGGAAGGCGGTGAACATGAACCGAAACCTTTTCCCGCTTTTGCTCGCCGCTTTGGCGATGGTCTTACCATTCATTCTCGGACTCAACGAATACTATCTCTTCCTCACCACGTTGATACTCCTTTACACATCCATCGTCGTTGCATGGCAGCTTATCGGCGGATACGGTGGCCAGCTTGACCTCGGAGCCGGAGCCTACCACGGCCTCGGAGCAATCATCACCGGCTACCTGATGGTTTACCACGGAATATCCGGTTGGCTTGGATTGATAGTCAGCGGCTTAGCGGCGGCTGGTGTGGCATTCATAATCGGTTATCCAAGCTTCCGTTTCGGCATAAGAGAAGTCTGGTACGCCCTATCATCCCTCGCCCTCGTCCTAATTCTCCAGAAAATATTCCTCCTCTGGACCGACGTCGCCGGCCCCTTAGAAAGGTACATCCCCTACGCGGCGTTCGACCCCTTCTTCATGAGGTCCGGGTACAAAGCCTTCTACTACTACGTATCTCTCGCTTTGCTGGCAGCGACCTTCGTGATTGTCTACAGGGTGAGAAAAGGTAAGACAGGATTGTATCTTTTGAGCATTAGGGAGAATGAAGAAGCAGCTGAAATGTTGGGAGTCGACATTCGCAAGTACAAACTAAGAGCTTTGATGATATACAGCTTCATAGCAGCCATGACCGGCGGCATCTACACCAGCATGGTCGGGTTCTACCACCCAACCCTTTTCGACAGCTGGATAAGCATCCAGACAGTAACTCTCGCCATCGCGGGCGGCCTGGGACATTTCTGGGGCCCGCCGATACTGTCGGTAATCCTTCTATCCGTGCAGGAATACTTGAGGATCAGCGTCGGCGCCGTCGTCATCGGCCTTCATCAGGTCATCTTCGGAATCATACTCGTTTTGATAATTCTCTTCAAACCAGACGGAATCGGCCCGCTCATAGACTCGTTTTCGAAAAAGATCGGCTTGATGAAAGCGCCGCTTGTAAGCCGTTGACCAAAAGGTGATGGCTGTGAACGCTTTGGAAGTTGAAAATGTTTCGAAACGATTCGGAGCTTTGGCGGCTCTTCAGAACGTAAGTCTGGTTGTCAAGGAAAGCGAAATCGTCGGCCTCATAGGCCCGAACGGCGCCGGCAAAACAACCCTCTTCAACGTAATCACCGGATTTCTCAAACCCGACAGCGGCGTAGTCAAATTTTTCGGCGAAGACGTCACGGGGTTGCAGCCCCACCAAATCGCGGCCCGGGGAGTCGCTCGATGCTTCCAAATAGTCAAACCGTTTCTAGGCATGACGGTCGAAGAATCCGTCCTCGTCGGAGCCTACCTCAGGACCAACGACTCGAAACTGGCGGCCAAAAAAGCCGAAGAAGCCATGGAAGTTGTCGGCATAACAGAGCTGAGAAACAAATACGCCAAAGAGCTCAACACACCTCAGCTGAAGCTGGTGGAGCTTGCGCGCGGGCTGGCAACCGAGCCAAAGCTGCTCCTGCTCGACGAACCTGTTTCAGGCCTCACGCCCGCCGAAGTTGACCAGATGGTTGCTTTGGTTAAACGCTTGAGCAAGGAGCGTAA
>JANWZT010000046.1 GCA_025054515.1 Candidatus Caldarchaeum sp. | reverse complement strand
GCGGCGAACACCACATCCCCCTCATCAACGCAATAGTCAACGACCAGCAAACCATACTACAGCTCAACATACCCAACAACGGCGTCATCTCAGGCCTTCCCGACGACGTAGTCGTCGAAGTTCCCGCAGTCGCCGACGGAACAGGCGTCAAAGGAATACACGTCGGCAGCCTGCCCAAAAGAATCATGCTCTTCAACATGATTCCGAGGATGCTGAAGATGGAGCAGATACTGCAGGCCTTTCTCGAAGGCGATAAAAAATCCCTTATCCTGATGACCGCTGAAGACCATCGTACGAAATCTTTCCAGCAGGCCGTCGACGTAATCGAGGAAATGTTGGGTATGCCGTGGAACGAGGAAGCCCGCGGCCACTACAGGTGATAAACGCATGCATGTTCCGCATTCTCTCCGTTACGCGTGGCTCGTGGCCGTAGTTCTCTTCGTGTTCCGCTCCCTACATCAAACCGACATCTACGTCATCTCCGTAGTCCTGCCGCAGATACTCGACGAATTCCAGATAACCTATACACTCGCCGGAGCCATGTTCACCGCCACAACGGTTTTAGCCGTGGTGTTTTATCCGGTGTGGGGATATTTCTTCGACCGTTATTCGCGGCGCCTGCTACTGAGCTTGACCGGCATCCTTTGGGGGTTGACGACGATGATCAGCACCATTCCACGAACCTTCGCCGGGTTTCTCACGGCGAGGGCCCTAACCGGCGTAGACAACACACCGCCCGCCGGAATACACAGCCTCCTCAGCGACTACTTCCCCCCAAAGAAACGGGGAAAACCCTTCGGCCTGATCAGCGCGGCAGGCGCCTTCGGAGCGCTGCTCGGCACGATAGTCGGTGTCCAAATAGGCTACGCCTTCGGCTGGCGCAACCTCTTCCTGATAACGGGAGGACTTGGTGTTCTGATGGCGGCCGTGACTTATTTCGTCGTCAGAGATGTTCCGAGGGGAAGCTCAGAGCCTGAGCTTTCCGGGCTTGAATTGAAGGACGAGGTTTACCGGATAAAGTTCCGGCAGATATTCGGTTTGGTGAAAAGGCCTTCGATGCTTTTCATCAGTTTGCAGGGTTTCTTCGGCGTGTTTCCGTGGCAAGCTCTCACCGCATGGGCCTTCACCTACCTGCTTCTGGAAAGAGGGTTCAAAGAGGTTGAGGCCATGTTCGTGATGTTATCTTGGCTTACGATGATGATTGTCGGAAACTTTGTCGGCGGAGGCATCGGCGACTACCTCTTTTCGAGGAACGTCAGCGGAAGGGCTTTGCTGGGAGCGGTCGACGTCTTCCTTTCAGCTCTGCTCATTTATCTGACGATTACGTGGCCTCGGGAAGATGTATTGGGCTTCATCGTCCTCGGCAGTCTGACTTGTTTCGTGATGCCCATGGCCGGCCCAAACGTTTCCGCATCCATCACAGACTTCGTCGAGCCGGAGGCCCGGAGCTCCGCGGATTCTCTGCTAAGGGTTTTCGAGACCGCTGGTTCGTCGACGGCTCCGCTGATAGCCGGGTTTTTGGCGGACGCATATGGGCTTGGTTTGGGGATACTGTATGTTTCGGCTTCGACGTGGGTCGTCTGCGGCGTCTTGTTCACGGCTTTGGTTTTCCTTATCAGGAAAGACATAGCCAATCTACGGAGCGAGATGAGGAAAAGGGCCGACCTTCTCAAAAAGACGTATTAGCTTCGATGATGGTTCGGTAGGTTTCGAAGCTTTTCCGCGGCTTCCTCTGCTTGGTCTCCATATCGACGAAGCAGAGCCCAAACCTCATCCTAAAACCCGCCGCCCATTCATAGTTGTCTATCAAAGCCCAGTGAAAATAGCCGCGGACGTCGAGCTTCTCCTTTTCGACGACGTTCTCCAAAACATGTAGATGTTCGCGGATGAATGTGGGCCTTAGTCGGTCGGCGGCGTCGGCTACGCCGTTTTCCGTAACGTAAAGTGGTTTGCCGTATTTTGCGACGAGTTTCAAAGCGGCTTCGAGGCCGGATGGATAGATTTCCCATCCAAAATCCGATGTTGGATACCCTTCGGCGGATACGTTGTTGGGTTTGCAGCTGTTGCCGTAGCCTTCTACGGTTTCGGGAACGACGGAAAGGCCTGCGAAAACTTTCGCCGCCAAAGAACTTTTCCCCCGCACGACGTTGCGGGAATAGTAGTTGACGCCGACCCAGTCCAGCCTACCGCCCACGTCGCCGTCTTTTTCACGGGCCTCAGTCAGTCGGTTGAGGTTTTCGTCGACCCATCCGTTGACGGCGGCTTGGAGGAAGAAATGGTTGTGGATGTGGCTGGCTGCTTCCGCGGCTTCGGCGTCCCTGTCTTTCTGTAGTGGTTGCATGGGGATGATGTTGAGGATGAGGCCTACGTCGGCGGCTTTGTTTCCCGGCCGTGCTTCGACTGTGTCGAATTGTTTGATGGCTTCGTAGGCCCTTGCGTGGGCGACGGCGATGTTGGCGAGGCATCTGCGGAAAAACGTGAAGCTGTTCAACCCGGGCGGAAACCCCCAACCTGGGAAAAGATATCCGGCTTCGGCGACGACGCCCGGCTCGTTGAAGGTGGCCCAGCGGTCGACGAGGTCGCCCAGCCGCGAAGCAACAAACGCCGCGAACTTCCAGAACTCGATGACTGTTTCTTCGTCAACCCATCCACGAGGCCCTTTCCTGCCTTTGGAATTGCGGACGGCAACCGGGTCGTGCACCCACAGCGGAAGCGTAAAATGATTCAGACAGACAACCGGCTCCATCTTCTTCGCGGCCACATCACGGATGATTTCCCTGTAGTGGTTCAACGCTTTGACGTCCGCGTATTCCTCCAGCTTGCGGATTGTTTTTTCATCAGCTGTTATGCGGGATATCCGGCCGAATCTGTTCCGTTCAACCATGACTTCAACGTTTTTCGTCGAGCGGGGGAAGACACGGCTCCATTCAACGCCGAGCCGGTAGGCGTTCAAACCAAGCCGGGCCGCGAGCGAATGGTCTTCGCGGAAGAAATGCCAGTAGCCCGGACCGTGCTCGGGAAAATCACCGCTCACAACCTTGTTCTGGATGTTCCGCCGGTCATGAACCCAGACAAACCAATCGCTGCCGGCGTCTTCGCCGCCCGGCATCCCCATCTCAAACTGAAACCCGCTCGCCGAAACACCCCACAAAAAACCCGGAGCGAAAGGCACGACAAATCATGCAGCCGCAACTTATATAAGCACTCTGGCGGTTTTTGCCGAAGTTAAGCTTTTTATGTAGAAATGCCGTGGCGGGTTTAGCTCCTTTAGGCGCTGTGGTGGTTTCGGATGGCTAAATGGAGAACTCTCGTCCACAACGGTGTCGCTCTCCCACCTCCCTACCAGCCGAAAGGATTCACCATCAAAATACGCGGCGAAACCGTCCAGCTCAACCCGCTGCAGGAGGAGATGGCCTACGCATGGGCCCTCAAAAAAGACACTCCCTACGTCCAAGACCCGGTCTTCCAGAAAAACTTCCTCACCGACTTTCTCAAAACATTTGACGGCCGTTTCGACGGCGTCTCGATAAACGACATCGATTTTTCCGAAATCTTCGCGTATGTTGACCGGGAGAAGCAGCTGAACGCTGATAAGGAGTATCGGAAGCGGCTTTCGACGGAGCGGAAGAAGCTGCGGGAGGAGTTGAAGGCCCGCTACGGCTGGGCGGAGATGGATGGGAAACGGTTTGAGGTGGCGAACTGGATGGTGGAGCCTCCGGGGATTTTCATGGGCCGGGGGGCGCATCCGCTACGAGGCCGTTGGAAGCCACGTATCTACGAAGAGGACATCACGCTCAACCTCGGCGAAGAAGCGCCGGTCCCGCCCGGCAACTGGGGCCAGATAATCCACGACCACGACTCGATGTGGCTCGCCCGCTGGAACGACAAGCTGACGGGCAAGGAAAAATACGTCTGGCTCAGCGACACAGCCGACATCAAGCAGAAACGAGACCGCAACAAATACGACAAAGCAGCCGTTCTTGAAAAACATATTGAAAAAGTCCGGCAGAAAATCATCGAAGGCCTTAGCTCGGAAGACCCGAAACTGCGTGAAATCGCGTTGGCCTGCTACTTGATCGACCGGCTGGCGATGAGGGTGGGCGACGAAAAAGACCCGGATGAAGCAGACACCGTGGGCGCGACGACACTCCGCGTCGAACACGTGAAGCTTTCGAAGCATCGGGCTGATTTCGATTTTCTCGGTAAGGACAGCGTTCGTTGGAACAAATCCATCGACCTACGGAACGAGCCGCCAGAAGTGGCTAAAGTTTTCCACGAACTCCTCGAAGGCAAACAGCCGGGAGACCAGATATTCCAGAACATCAACAGCCGGCACGTCAACCGGTTCCTCGGCAAAATCGTCAAAGGCCTCACCGCCAAAGTCTTTAGAACCTACATCGCCACGAAGATAGTCAAAGACTTCCTGACAACAGTCAGCAAAGATAAGGTGGATTCGCAGGAAAAATTCATCTACTACGCGAAGCTCGCCAACCTCAAAGCCGCGGAAGCCCTCAACCACAAACGGGCCCCGCCCAAAAACTACGAGCAATCGCTGCAGAAGAAGGAGGAGCGTGTGAAGAAGCTGATGCAGCAGCTGCGGGAGGCCGCGACCGAGAAGAAGAAAGCCCGTTTGGCCGCCGGCTTGGAGAAAGCGGAGCTGAACCTCGACCTCGCCGTCAAAGTCCGCGACTACAACCTCTCCACATCGCTACGCAACTACATCGACCCACGAGTCTACAAAGCATGGGGCAAATACACCGGACACGACTGGAGAAAAATCTACACCGCCAGCCTTCTCCGGAAATTCAAATGGGTTGAAAAAGCTTCGGTCAACGAGTTTCTGCAGGCCTTCAAGGGGGGAGTCGGAGAGGATATACAGTTAAAAGCATCTATTTAGAAGATGTTTTCTGTATATGTTTTATTTAGCCAAACTATATTAGAACATTCGAATATAATAATATCGAACCAGTATGTCGCAAACCCAAACCGTAAAACAAGCCGCGCCACCCGCCCAAGCCAGCAAACTCTGCATCATCCTATCGAAAGGAACGCTCGACATGGCTTATCCGGCTTTCATGCTCGCCAACGCATCCGCCGCGATGGGGTACGAAGTTCACATCTTCTTCACTTTCTGGGGGATGAACGTGATAGATAAGCGGAAGATCGACAACCTCAAGGTCTCGTCCGTCGGCAACCCGGCCCTGCCGATGCCCAACCTGCTCGGTGCTTTGCCGGGGATGACGGCGATGGTGACCAACATGCTGAAGGGGAAGATGGCGAAGCAGAAGGTTCCAACCATCCGTGAACTGGTCAAAACCGCGAAAGAAGCAGGCGTCAAGCTTCATGCATGCTCTACGACCATGGATGTCATGGGCCTCAAGAAAGAGGATTTCATCGACGAAGTCGACGACATCGTCGGAGCCGCCACCTTCATACAGCTGAGCGAAGGCGGTCAGGTCATCTTCATCTGAGAAGGTGGATGTAATGAGCCAGCCGACGAGGAAAGTTATTGATTCCCGCGGAAGCTTCTGCCCGGGGCCGTTGACCGACCTGTTCAAAGCCTACCGAGAAGCCAAGAACGGCGACATCCTCGAGCTTCTCGCAACAGACCCCGCGGCCAAATCCGACGTTCAAGCGTGGGCCCGCAAAACAGGAAACTTGGTTGAACAAATCGTCGAAGAGCAGGGATACATCCGCATCATCGTCAAAGTAACGGCGAAAGGTGGCTGAACTGATGAAGCGGATACTGATAGTGGGAGGTGGGACAGGTGGAACTCTTGCCGCCAACCTCCTCGCGTCGAAGCTCGGCGGGGAAATCAGCTCCGGCAAAGCATCGGTGACGGTCGTCAGCGACAACCCACAGCACGTCTTCCAGCCCGCCAACCTCGAAGTGGCTCTCCACGGAGCACGGCCAGACAAATACGTCCGCAAAGAATCAACACTCCTCGACAGGAAAATCCAGTTCCTAAATGAAAAAGTCGAAAGGATAAACATCGCCGACCGGCTGCTGCATACAACGGTGGGCAACGAGCTACGCTATGACTACCTCGTTCTCGCGACCGGCTCGATAGCCGACCCATCCCTCGTGCCGGGTCTCGCCGAAGGAAGCTTGAACTTCCATGTTTCACCATGGGATTCCGCGAAAGTCTGGGACGCTCTCAGCAGGTTTGACGGCGGAAAAGTTGTTCTGGTTATAGCGGGCGTGCCCCACAAATGCCCACCCGCGCCCACCGAGGCCATGTTCCTCCTCGACGAACATTTCCGCAAAAGAGGAATCAGGGACAAGGTCGAGCTAACGTTTCTGACACCCTACCCCCACGCATACCCGGCCAAAACCATCGCCGACATCGTCCAACCACTTCTCGAGAAAAAAGGCGTCAACATAGTCCCGTTCTTCAACATCGAAAGCGTCGACCCCGTGAAGAAACGGGTTTATTCGCTGGAAGGCGAAGAGGTTCCGTATGACCTGTTGCTTTCGATTCCGCCTCACAGGGGTGCGAAGGTGATGACGGTTTCGGAGATAGGGGACAAGGATGGATGGGTGCCTGCTGACAAACATCTCATGACCGTATCAGGCTACGACGACGTCTTCGCCATCGGCGACGCCACGAACATTCCCGTCTCAAAATCGGGTGTAGTGGCCCACATACAGGCCGGCATCGTGGCCCACAACATCGCATCGGAAATCATCGGAGAAGACGGAGAGAAACGCTACAACGGCCGCATAAACTGCCCCCTCGAAGTCGGAGGCGGAAAAGCGCTGTTCGTTTCAAGCACTTACACAAGGCCTCCCAAACACATGGAACCCACCCGCATCCGCTACCTCATGAAGAAAAGCTTCGCAAGCCTCTACTGGACGATGCTCAGAGGAAAGCTTGAGCCGATATTCGACATCTACTTCAAGGAAAAGGAGGACAAAGCGTCTTGACCGCAACCGAGACGGTGCCGGCCGAGCAGTTCTACGAAGCTTTGGCGGAATTCTGTAAAGGACAGGCCCACCCAAAACGGCTGATGATTCTCCATCTTTTGATGATGGGAGAGAAATCCGTCGGCGAAATCGTCCAAGCCCTTAAAATCGAGCAGCCAACGGTGTCCCAGCACCTAAGCTTCATGAAACGAACCGGCGTCGTCAAATCCCGCCGGGTCGGCAACACGGTCTACTACAGCCTCGCAGACCTCCGAGTTGCTCAAGCATGTCATTTAATTTCGCAAATCGTCAAAGAAAAACTCGCAGCCAAACAATAACAAAAAGCATTTTCCTGCGTTTAGTCTGTCGCGGGCTCCGCGGCGTAAAGCTCCTCCAACACGTCCCTCGCTGAAACAACGCCGACGAGGTTGTCTTTTTCGTCGACGACTACGACGTGTCTTATCCGATGTTTTCCCATTACTTGGGCGGCGTCTTCAACTGTTTTGTCGGCACTCAGCTTTATGATGTCTCTTTTGCAGAAGCTTCCCACCGTTTTGTCGAGGTTCTTCTCCTCTGCAAGCGATCGGATAACATCTCTTTCCGAAAGAACGCCGACGTAGTTGCTTCCTTCGACGACTACGAGGAACCCGATGTTCTGCTCGGCCATTATGCGGATTACGTCGTGGATCGTCGCGTCTTCCCTGACCGTTATCGGCTTGCGTCTGACCAGTTTCCCCAGCTTCAATCCTTCTCATCCATGACTTTGATATAAAATATTTAACAGTTTTCCGGTTAAATTAAAGCAACCACTTATATCGTCTCTGCTACACGTTACTGGATTGAACGACGTTGGTTTGGTGGGCCTCGGCGTCATGGGCGAGAACTTGGCGAAGAACATCGCTTCAAATGGTTTCCGGGTGACGGTTTACAACAGGACGAGGGAAAAGACGGACCGGCTTGTTTCGTCGGTGAAAAACCTTCTGCCGATCAGTCCATCCTACAGCTTGTCGGAGCTTGTCGAAAGCCTTGAAAGACCGCGGCGAATCGTTTTGATGGTTGAGGCGGGGAAAGCTGTCGACAGTGTTTTGAATGATTTGCTTCCGATTCTGAGCGCTGGCGACGTTGTTTTTGACTGCGGCAACTCCTTCTTCAGGGACACGGAAAGACGGCAGGCGGTTGCTTCGGATAAGAAGGTGTTGTTTGTGGGAGTTGGTGTGAGCGGTGGGGAGGAGGGGGCTTTGAAAGGCCCTTCCATCATGGTTGGCGGGCCACGGGAAGGATATGAGCAGTCTGAAGCTCTTTGGAAGTCAATCGCCGCCAGAGCCGACGGCGAGCCGTGCGCAGGATACATGGGTGCAGGTGGTGCGGGCCATTTCGTCAAAATGGTTCACAACGGCATCGAATACGCGTTGCTCCAGCTCATCGCCGAAACCTACGACATTCTGCACAGAGGCCTCGGCATGCCGACGGATGAAGTTGGAAACGTTTTCCGCGAATGGAGCGGTGGCCTGCTGAGCTCCTACCTGCTCGAGATCGCGGCGGATGCTCTCGGTTACCGCGACGACGAAACCGGAAGGCCGTTGGTCGAGCTTGTCCTCGACAAAGCGGAGCAGAAGGGAACGGGCCGGTGGACAGTTCAAACAGCGGCGGAACTCGGCGTCCCAACTCCTTCGATAGACGCCGCCGTCTCCGCGAGAAACATCTCCGCCCTGAAGGAAACGAGGGTTGAAGCGGCGCGGAAACATCGTGCGGCGGTGAAGCGGGTTGATGGGGATGGATTGGTGGAGATGCTTCACGACG
>JANWZT010000045.1 GCA_025054515.1 Candidatus Caldarchaeum sp. | reverse complement strand
TTCGTGTAGCGGAGATCATCGGGAACTTCGTATCTTTCGGACATGTGGAAACTACCATGCGTAGCCAGACAAGGTTTTATTTAAACAGATTTGTACCGCGGACATTCTGGTCTCCGGGTCTTGAATCTTTACAGTAACGATGAATTGACCCCTAATAAAAAGTTATATATTTGCTTTACGAAATCTATATAGGGAAACATTAGACCCCAAAAGTGATGAAAATGGTACAGAAAACCCTACTCGTACAGAAGACATCGGCGAGAAGAAGCTACGCAAACGGCTACAAATACTGCAGCCGCTGCCGCGTATACCACCTAACCGATGGTGTACGCTGCCCCTACTGCGGAATCTTGCTGAGGAACAGCCCGCGGAAGAAGAAGCCTTCCGCGACGAACAAATACGTTCGAATCGACGTCTAATGCCGGGGCGTGGCCTCTATATCGTTAAATAGGTTTGCGTAGGACTTCGGCTCCTACGGAGAAATATGTCGGTCTCGCCGGAGGCTAATCTTTTTACTGTGTTGGTTAGCGGTAGCTGTGATGGATTTTTTGGCGGGTTTAGTGGCTGGGTTGGTCGGGGTTAACAGCGAAAATCCTCCCGGTAGGGAAGCTGATGCGGCGAGGTTTTTTGCGGAAAAAGCCGCTGAAAACGGGTTGAAGGCGAAGGTGGTCGACCACGGCGGCGGCAGGGCTTCGGCTTTGGTGGAAGTTGATTTCGGCCCGGGCCCTGTAGTCGTCTTCAATTCCCATCTCGACACGGTTCCCGCCGGTTCTTTGGAGAGGTGGAGCTTCCATCCGTTTACGGCCGGTGTCCGCGGCGGGTTTGTTCTGGGTCGTGGCTCGGTCGATGCAAAAGGCTGTTTGGCCGCGATGCTCGATGGTCTTGTTTCCCTCAAAAACGAACGGCTTTCCGGGAAGGTTGTTTTGATGGCGGTAGCCGATGAAGAGGTGGGCGGAATGGGTTCGCTGGTTTTGATGAAGATGTTGGAGCGGATGGACTACGTCGTGGTCGGAGAGCCGACTTCGCTGAACCTCTGCGTCGCCAGCCGCGGCAGAACGGAAGTAACCATGAATTTTCTCGGCCGACCGGCTCACGCCTCGATGCCGCTGCAGGGCCGAAACGCCGCCGCCGCGGCCGCGAAAGCCGTCGTCAAACTGTCGAAACTCGAACGAGGATATGGAACGAAGGGCCGGCTTGTCGGGAGGAATTCGGCCGTGGTAACTGTTTTCGAGTCGGGTCTGAAGCCGAACGTAGTTCCGGATGCCGCCAAAGTTGTGGTGGACGTCCGAACCATAGACGAAAGTCCGTTGACGACTCTCAGTTTTCTGAAAAGATACGTCAGAACCGTCATCCCGGCAGGTGTTGGGTTTAAGGCGTTTGTGTCTTCGTCGATTCCCTACTACCGTTCCGACGTCGATGGAAAGCTCGTCAAGGTTTGTCGTCAAGCATTACAGGAGGCCGGTGTGGAGCCTGTTTTGAAAGGTTTTCCAGCTGCCACGGACTTGAACAGGATGAACCGGGTGAAAAAAGTTGACGGCGTGATTTTCGGGCCGGGAGACCTCCGTCTCGCCCACAGCTTCAGCGAAAAAGTTTCCTTGAAAGAGCTTTCAAAAGCATCCGTCGTCTACAAACTGATTGCGGAAAAGCTTCTCGATTAGCCGAGATGCATGTATCGGTGGAAATTCAGCATGATGAGGGCTATGTGTTTGATGTTTGCGACGAAGTCGTTTATCCGGATGTTTTCGTCGGGGCCGTGGACGGAGGAGCCGTAGTATCCGCAGCCGGTTGACACGCATGGAATTCCCAGAACGTCGGTGACGACGTACATCGGCCCGGAGGCCGCGCCCGAAGGGATCGCTACGGGGTCGATTCCGTAGGCTTCTTTGGCTGTTTCGGTGACGAGTTTCGGCATGAAGTTGGATGGGTTGGTTCGGGCGGCTGGGTAGGCTTGGAGCATTTTGACGTTGAGGTCGTCGAACCCGTTCTTTTTCAGATGGTCTACGAAGGATTGGAAGATTTTCTCGGGTTTCTGTTTTGGAACGAGGCGGAAATCAAGCTTCGCGGAAGCCGATGGCGGGATGATTGTTTTGCTGCCGGGGCCCACGTAGCCGGAGATTATTCCGTTGATGTTGACCGTCGGCTCGAGGAGGAGGTTTTTCAAAGGGTTTTGTTGAGCGGCTTTGAGTAGCTTGTGTGGAGGACTGAAGTCTTCGATGTCGACTTGTGCGAGGAGTTCTTCGCCTTCGTAGACGACGTCGTCGTAGAAGCCTTCGACGGCGACGCGTCCGTCGGGCCTTCGGATGGTTGACAGAGCGTGAATTAGACGCCATGCTGGGTTTTCCACGGCCGCACCCCACGATGAATGAACCTCTTTTCCCGGCCCCGAAGCTTCCACCTCGACGTAGAGCATCCCCTTCAAACCGAAATAGACGACGGGGGCCCCGCTTTTGTTCCGGTAGCCGTATTCCCAGACGCATCCATCCGCAAAAAGCTTATCCCGATGTGTTTGGGCGAACTTTTCCAGTCCCGGGCTGCCGACCTCTTCACCGCCTTCGACAAAGAACTTGAGGTTGACGGGAATTTCGCCCAACACGTTGTTTAACGCGTCCACCGCCGCGAGACGTGCCGCGATGTTGCCCTTGTTATCTGCAGCTCCACGGCCGTAGAGCAAGCCCCCGCGTACGGCTGGTGCGAAAGGCGGTGTTGTCCATTTTTCAAGCGGTTCGGCTGGCTGGACATCGTAGTGGTTGTAGAACATGAGTGTTGCGTGGGCCTCTGCGTTGTGTGTTCCCACGACGATGGGGCCGCCGCCTTCGGGGTTGGAGAACTTCTCCGCGCGGACGCCGACGTCCTCCATCATTTCAGCCACCAAGTCAGCGCATTCATCCAACCCCGTGCCATACGTCGAAACGCTGGGCACACTTATCAGCCGCATCGCCCAATCAACATATCTGGAGCGATTCCTCTCGATGTATTGGAAAAGCTCTTCATATTTTCCCATGCGTTTCACCACTTGGTTCTATTTCCTTCGAGAAGGCCGCTGCCGATGTGTATGCGGTCGATGTGTTTTGAAAGCTCGTTCTCTGTTTTGAAAACAGATTCGCAGTAGGGGCATTTGAATTTCTTCTCTTCCTTCGCCGTCATCCCATGCCCGAAAAAGTTTCGACGTTTTTAAATCTTGTCGAGCTTCACCTGCTCGATGGCCGACTTGAGCACCTTAATACTTTCTTTGAACTTCTTCAGCTCTTCGTCTGAAAGCCCGATTTCGATGATCTTTTCGACGCCGTTCGCTCCCAAAACGCAGGGAACGACAGCGTAGACATCTTTTTCCCCGTAATGTCCATCGAGTAGAGCCGAAGTCGGAATGACAGCTTTCATGTCTTTGATTATTGCCGAAACCATGACCGACACTCCAGCGCCCGGGGCGTGATGAGCTGACCAGCCTTTGAGTTTGATGATTTCAGCGCCTGCTTTACGGGTTGCTTCGACGGTTTCCGCGATGGTTTTTTCATCCATGAATGATGTGAGTTTTTCAACGCCGATGTAGGTGTGGCTTGGAAGCAGAACCATGCTGTCGCCGTGCTCTCCCAACACCATGCTCCGGATGGATTTGTAGCTGACGCCGAGCCTGCTGTGTATCAGATGGCGGAAACGGCCGATGTCGAGAAGGCCGCTGAAACCCATCACGCGGTTGCTTTCGAAGCCGGTTGTTTTGTATGCTACGTAGGTCATGACGTCGAGGGGGTTGGTTACGACGATGACCTTGGATTTGGGAGCGTGTTCGCGGATGTGTCTCGAAACATCTTTTATGATTTCGGAATTTTTCAGAAGAAGGTCGAGCCTCGTCATGTCTGGTTTTCTGGTCAACCCGGCCGTTACGACGACGATGTCTGAGCCGGCGATGTCGCGGTAGTCGTTGGAGCCTTTTACGTCGACGTCGAGGTCGAGGATGGCGCATGTATGGTTGAGGTCGAGGGCCTCGCCCTGCGGAAGGCCGGGGATGATGTCGACGAGAACTATGTCGCCGAGTTCACGCATGGCGATTTGAAGAGCGGTGGATGTTCCAACTCTGCCAGAGCCGATGACGCTTATTAACGGCACGGGATTACTGATTCACCGCCGTGTAAAATAGATTTCACGGTCGTTTCCGGCGGAAATATTCATGAAGGCCCATGGCCGAAATTTTTAACAAGCTTTCCGCGTAGACGGGCAAAGGCTGTCCGAATTGGGCCTGTACCTTGAGTTGGAGGGCCTTGTAGATGGTTCCGACGCCTCCTCCCCGCTCGAAAGCCTTGAAAGCTTCTCCGACGAATTTCTCGGTTTCGCGGATGAGGTGTTCAGTCCATTCGACTCCCGAAGGAGTTTGGCCGAAATGCGGGGTGAGGAAAGCAGAGGCCCCTATTCCGCCAATTTTACGGAGGCTCGCGATGTATTGTTCGAGTTCGAAGCTGGGCGGAGGCGTTGACGGAATGATGAAAGGTTTTCCCGGATATTTTGCTGGGACGGCGTCCGCCGTGATGAGTACGCCGTCGCTGACGTAGACCGATAATTGGTGTGGCGCGTGGCCGGGTGTGTAGATGAAGGTAAGTTCGACGTCTTCGAGGGAAAGTGTTTCTCCGTCTGATACCTTGTAGACACGGTCTGCGGATATTGGTTTGACTTCGCCGAAGACGTTAAGGATGTCGGGGCCGTAGACTTCGAGGACGCTGGCCACGAGCCGGGCTGGGTCGACAAGATGTTTGACGGCTTTTTCGTGGGCGAGGACGATAGCGTCGGGAAACCGTTCAGCCAGCTTCCAAGCCCCGCCCGAATGGTCGAGATGAACATGCGTCGGGATGATGTAGTCGATTTTTTCGACGCCCAGCGTCTTCAAAGCCTCATACACAACGTCGCCGCTCGATGCGTAACCCGTGTCGACGACCGCTGTTTTCCGGCCTTTGACAAGGTAGCAGGCAACGATCTGCTCAAACCCGAGGCCTCGCGTGTCGATGAGGTAAACGTTGGGGGAAACCTTCAACTCAGGCTCACCATTTCGACTTCGTCGGCGGATAGGACGGCGGCTTTGGGGGGGACGGAGTAGTAGCGGCAGGAGAAGACGGTGAGAAGCCTTCCACCGAACAAATAGCGGTAGCCTTCGGGCATGGGTTCGTGGGAGCGTACGAAAAGCCGTAGACGGTTCTTTTCCATGAACTCTGTCAAAACATCTCCGCCGAAATAAAGCGCTCCACCACCGCGCCAGCTTTCCGCAAAGCCGCGGATGTTTTCCCGTGGGTCGTTCCACAACAGCTGAAACCCGATCGAATCTTCTGGGTCTTCTTCTCCTTTAGGAAGTTTGTCGAGCTGGCTGATTTCTTCAAGGCCTTTCGGAAGCCCGCCGTGGACGCAGAAAACGTTCCGCCAAAGCAAGGCATACGGCATCTGGGTGAAGGCTTCCAGACAGGTTCGATAGGAGTTGATTCCGAGACGCTTCGACACGACGTCGAGAAATCCGTAGTAGGTGTTCATGGTTAGAGTTTCGTGGTTGCCCCTCAACAGGAACAGCTTGTCCGGCTCGGCGGCCTTCCGCTCGAAAAGAATCGTAATGTTCTCGATTTGGTAGGGCCCTCGGTCGACGTAGTCTCCGAGGAAAACGACGACGGCCCCGATTTCATCCCCCAACTCCAAAGCTTTTTCCGACGAGTCGACGTCCCCATGCGTGTCGCCGACGACGAGAATTTTCGGAGAATCGATTTTGATGAAGGGCGGTTCTTTCCGGAAAGTTTCACGGGCCTCTGCGGCTGCTTCGACGAAGTTTTTCATTTGAGGATGCTGACGAGTTTTGAGGCGACTTCTTTGGGTGTTGAAGCGACGGCGACGCCTGCTTCGTTGAGTGCTTTGATCTTGCTGGCGGGGTCTCCGGCTCCGAGGGAGATGATGGCTCCTGCGTGGCCCATGCGTTTTTCGGGCGGGGCCGTTCTTCCGGCGATGTATCCCACGACTGGCTTGGGGTAGCGGGTCCTAACGATGTATTCCGCGGCCCTTTCCTCGAGGTCTCCGCCGATTTCGCCGATGAGGACAACCGCCTCCGTCTCGTCGTCTCTGCGGAACATCTCCAAAACGTCGATGAAGTTGAGACCTACGACCGGGTCTCCGCCTATGCCGACGCACGTCGACTGCCCGAGGCCGTTGACCGTTATCTGGTAGGCGATTTCGTAGGTCAGGGTTCCGCTCCGGGAGACTATTCCCACTTTGCCGCGTTTGAAGATGTGGCCGGGCATTATTCCCACTTTGGCGGCTTCGGGGGTGATGACGCCGGGGCAGTTGGGGCCGATGATGTGTGAATTTCGGAGCATGGCGTAGTTGATGAATTTCATGGCGTCGTGGACTGGGACGTGTTCGGTGATGACGACGACGAGTTTGATGTTTGAGTTGAGGGCTTCGAGGACTGCGTCGCCCGCGTGAGGGGCTGGAACCATGACGAGCGACGTGTTGATTTGGGGATGGTTTTCCACAGCTTCCGCAACCGAATCATAGACCGGCACGCCTTCGACGTTCTGGCCTCCTTTGCCCGGGGTGACGCCGGCCAGAACCTTTGTCCCATACTTCAGCATGGCCCGTGTGTGGAAAGCTCCCTGCCTACCCGTCACACCTTGTACAACGACGTAGGTGTCTCGGTCGACCAGAATCGCCATGGGATTCACCTCACCGCGCAAGGGCCGCGGCCCTTTCCGCCGCCTCCTCCATGCTGTCGAAAGGCAGGATACCGTTTTCCAAGAGAATCCGCTTCCCCTCCTCCTCGTTCGTCCCCATCATCCTAACCACGATCTTCTTCCCCCCGCCGACCGACCTGTAGGCCGAAACAATTCCACGGGCCACTTCATCACACCGCGTGATTCCGCCCAAAATGTTGACGAACAAAACCTTCACCTTTGGATGGGTTAGCAAAAGCCTCGCCGCCTTGTCGACCACATCTTCGGCCGCTCCGCCTCCGACGTCGAGGAAGTTAGCCGGACTGCCTCCCTTGAGCTTAACCATGTCCATCGTCGCCATCGTCAACCCTGCACCGTTCCCGATAATTCCGATGTCTCCGTCAAGCTCAACAGCCGTAAACCCGAGACGAGCCGCCTCCGCCTCAAGCCCCGAACCAGATTCAGGCCTCCGGAACTCGGGCCGCCGGAAAACAGCGTTTTCGTCGATGATTATCTTGGCGTCTACCGCGACGAGCTTCCTGTCGGGTGTTACGGCGAGGGGGTTGATTTCCGCGAGCTCGCAGTCGTTTTCGACGAACAACCGGTAGAGCCCTCGGAGGATTTTTCCCGCCTGCGCCGCGATGTCTCCGCTCAGCTTCATGAACGAAAGCACCCGCCTCACTTGGTGGTCGGCGAGACCTATCAAAGGGTTGATTTCCATCTTCAAAACATGGCGCGGACTTGTCCGGGCCAGCTCCTCGATTTCGACCCCGCCTTCCGCCGATGCGATGACGACGGGCGACCGCTTGAACCTGTCGACGATGACGCCGAGGTAAAGCTCCGACTCGATTTCGGTGTAGGATGTGACGAGAACCGATTCGACTTTTTCACCCTTCAAAACGGAGCCGAGCATCTTCGCCGCCAGCTCCGCGGCTTCGTCGCCGTTTTCCGCAACTTTGACGCCGCCCGCCTTACCCCTGCCCGCCACAAGAACCTGAGCTTTCACAACCGTCCTGCCGCCGAGAACATCAGCCGCCTTCCTCGCCTCTTCGACGTTCCGGACAACCACATAGTCGTTGACGGGGATGCCGTATCTCTTGAACAGCTCACGGCCCTCATATTCGTAAAGCTTCACGGAAACTTCCGGGATTACCATAATAAGAACACTTCGCGCTCCTGAAAACACGTTTTTACATTCCCGCACCGATTGTCTCTGGATTGGTATGAGGCTCGCGGCCCTTTTTTCCGGCGGCAAAGATTCCACCTACTCGATTCTGCTGGCCCAGAGAAGCGGCCACAGCGTCGACATACTTCTTACATTCGTTCCCCAATCGGTCGACAGCTACCTCTTCCACTACCCCAACATCCACCTCACACCCCTGCAGGCAGAAGCTATGCAGAAAAAACACGTCATCTACCCGATCGGCGAAAGGCCCGAAGAAGAAGTTCTCGACAGAGCTTTGGAGGAGCTGCGGAACCAAGTCGAAGGCCTTTTGGTGGGAGTCGTCGCCAGCAGTTTCCAGAAGAAACGGGTGATGGAGACGGCGGCCCGCCACGGGCTTCAGGTCGTCACGCCGCTGTGGAGCAGAGACCCCGAAACCATCCTCAAAGGCCTTTTGGCGGAAAAATTCGCTGTAATCGTTGTGGCGGTGGCGGCCGCGGGCCTCGGCGAAGAATGGCTGGGGCGGGAGCTGGATGAAAAGGCTGTGACGGAGCTGTTTGAGCTGAGGAAAACTTTGGGGGTCAACCCCGTCGGCGAAGGCGGTGAAATCGAGACATTCGTCCTCGACTGCCCGCTTTTCCGGAAGCGGGTGACGCCCGTGGTGACGAAGAAGGTTTGGAGAGGTTTTCACGGATACCTTTACATCGAGAAGGCGTGTTTGGCGGATAAGACGACGTGAATAGATTTAAAAGCTGGTTTTGATGGCTTGGATGCAAGTGGGGGTGGTAAAATCGATTACATCGAGGTTTTGGACACCACTCTCCGCGACGGCGCCCAAACCCGAGGCGTAACTTTCACCCTTCACGACAAGCTCCGCATCGCTGAAAAACTCGACGAAATAGGAGTGGACATCATCGAAGGAGGATGGCCCGGCTCAAACCCGAAGGACGAAGAATTTTTCAAGGAAGCGAAGAAGCTTTCCTTTAGCAACAGCCGGTTGGCTGCGTTCGGAAGCACTCGGCGGCCCAACGTCAAACCGAAGGATGATGTTTCGCTCAACGCGATTCTTAAAGCGGATGTTCCGACGGCGGTGATCTTCGGGAAGTCATGGGTTCTTCACGTGCTGGAAGTTCTTCGGACGACTCCTGAAGAGAATTTGAATATGGTTTTTGACACGGTGGAATATTTGCGGGAACATGGTTTGGAGGTTGTTTTTGACGCGGAGCATTTCTTCGACGGCTACAGGGATTCGCCGCAGTATGCTTTGGATGTTTTGAGGCGTGCGAAAGAGGCTGGCGCGAAGACGATTGTTCTCTGCGACACGAACGGGGGGACTTTGCCTTTTAGGGTTGGTGAAATCGTGCGACGGGTTAAACGTGAGCTGGACAAACCTTTGGGGATTCACGCTCACAACGACTGCGGCGTCGCGGTGGCCAACAGCTTGACGGCTGTCGTGGAAGGTGTGCGGCATGTTCAGGGGACGATGATCGGGTTGGGGGAGAGATGCGGGAACGC
>JANWZT010000044.1 GCA_025054515.1 Candidatus Caldarchaeum sp. | reverse complement strand
GTCATGACCAACTCCGCCATCGACATGCAGAACGCCAAAGTCACCATCAACATCGGCTCCAACCACGCCGAACAACACCCCGAAGCTTACAAATTCACCTCGAAATCCATAGAAAATGGCGGAAAGCTTCTGGTGCTCGACCCCCGGTTCGGCAGGACGGCCGCGAAAGCCCACATGTTTGCTTGGTTCAGGCCCGGCACGGAAGCCGCTATAGTCTTGGGCATCATGAACTACGCCATACAGAACGGGCTCTACGACAAAACCTACCTGCAGGAAAGAACCGACTTCCCGCTGCATCATCAAACCGGCCAGCTTCTCGAAGACTGGGAAACCAACCCCGACTCCATATTCTCCAAATTCAAGGAACACGTCAAAAGGTTCACTCCTCAGGAAGTCGAAAGAATCACCGGCGTACCGGCCTACAAATTCCTCCAGATAGCCGCGGAATACACCGACCCGGCGAACCGGCCCGGCCAGTTCGTCTGGTGCATAGGCGCGACGCAGCACACATGCGGAACCCAGATAATCCGCCTCTTCGGCCAGCTCCAGCTCCTACTCGGAAACGTGGGCCAGCCAGGAGGAGGAGCCAACGTCCTTAGAGGCATTACCAACGTCCAAGGCAACAACGACATGAACCACCTGATGCACATCTGGCTCGGCTACAGACGTGTTCCGGGCGGGCTTGGCGAAAGAGAACGGCTTCCCGGCGGAGCTGAAGCAGACATAAGAAGATATCAGAAATATAAGAACCTCGTCAAGGAGGGCAAGTCAGCCGCCGAAATTGCTCAGGCCTTGAACATCGCTTGGGTCGGAGACCTCCGACACTGGGCCTCTTGGAGAGAAGCCGAGATGAACTGGGGCATATTCATAGGCACATATCCGGAGGACGACCCGGACAACGGCGTGGTTATCTCCGACGTGCCGGTCGAACCCGGCCTCACGACCATCGAGTTCTTTAGGGAGATGGAGGCTGGACGCATCAAGTTCATCATCCTCCACGGTATGAACCCGGTTGTCTCGGTGGGCAACGCCAGCCAAGTCATCAGAGGCCTCAGCTCCCCCAACGCCTTCGTCGTCGTGATGGATATTTTCCTATCCGAAACAGCTCATTTCGCCGACATCGTCCTACCAGCCGCCAGCAAGTACGAAAACAGCGGCAGCGTAACCAACACAGGCCACACGATACAGTGGCGGCACAAGATGCAGGACAACAAACGCGTCGTCGACCCCTACGACCCCCAGAAAAGAACCTTCACCGACATCAAGGACGACCTCTGGTTCATCGACCAGCTCTTCAAACGCCTGAGGAAGAGGGGGTTAATCGTTCTTCCGTCGGAAAGGTTTGCAAGAGACAAAGGCATTCCGATAACGGAGCTCCGCAAGCTCAGCAACGGCAAGAACATCGACGAAATGTGGGACTACAGACACCCGACGAAGAGAACCGGCCCGAGCATCGACGACCTAACCACAGAACCCGAACCCTTCGAAGTTTCGAAAGAAATCGACAAAACCGTCAGAATATACAGGGGGATAGTGGGTCCGAACGGCGAAAACCGGATGGCTCAAAGGGATAAGACGTTCATGGACGCCTACACGGAGCGGTTCAAGATATACAAGTACTGGGGGTGGGCTTGGCCCGACAACCAGCGGAACATGTATGACTTGAAGGAGCCCCGCGACCCAAGAGGGCTCAGAGCTCTCGGCTTCAACTTCTTCAAACCCGGCAACAGAGCGACCTTCTGGTCAAGCTTCTACGCACGCCGCGACAGAGGGTTTGCGGGATATTACGAGCCAGCCGAATCACCAGACAAAGAGCTGGTCAAACAGTATCCACCGCTCGTCGGAGACCATCCGTACTTCAAGGAACTAGGCATCACCCCACCGAAGGGAACACATCCCGGAAACAAGTTCGAAGCGGGCATGGTCATCGGAACAGTCGAAGAAGGTTTCAACGTCATCCTCACGTCCTTCAGGCTGACCGAACACCAGCACACAGGGATAATGACGAGGACAATTCCGTGGCTCGCGGAGATGATGCCCGAGCTCTTCGTCGAAATGAGCCCGTCGCTGGCCAACAAGCTTGGCGTGAAGACAGGCGACCGTGTCAAAATTGTTTCGAAGAGGAACGTCAACGATCCGGTAATCGCTAAAGTGATGGTAACAAACAGAGTGAGGCCTTTGGTCATCAACGGTAAACTCTGGGAGATAATAGCCATGCCATGGGCTTACGGGTTCCAGAAGCCGCTCGGCAGGCCTAACGTGATAACCAACAAGCTGTTCCCCGACGCGATGGACGAGGAGACCGGCATGCCCGAGACCAAGATAGCCCTCGTAAAGGTTGAGAAGGCGTGAGGTGATGAAAGATGTCACTCATTCCTGAAAAAGCAACACAAGACCGGTTCGGCACATACGAAGAAGTCGCGCGCAACAGCCTCGCCATGCTCTTCGACCAAGACCTCTGCATCGGATGCAGGGCCTGCCAAGTAGCGTGCAAGAGATGGAACGAACGAGAGCCACTCTACGAGCAGGCGGGCAGAGACCCGGTCGCGGAGCTCGGCCGTGAAATTGCCAAGGGTAAAGAAGGATACGCCGGAGCAGAGATTGTTTCGTTCACAAACCCGCAGAACCTCGAAGCACACACATGGCTCACGATGAAGTTCGACGAATTTGGGGATGGCGAAACCCTCCAGTGGCTTTTCACGAGAGTCAGCTGCATGCACTGCGTTGAAGCACCATGCGTATACGGTTGCCCGACTACTGCCCTGTGGAAATATCCCGAAGGCCCGGTTGTTGTGAGGACGGACCTTTGCATCGGCTGCCGCAACTGCATCGAAACCTGTCCGTTCGACGTTCCACGGATGAACTTCGAGCTCGGAGTGGTTGAGAAATGCACCCTCTGCGCCGACAGAATATCCAACAAGCCCATAGCCGTCGGGTCGTTCAAAGGAGACACCTACAACCCACAGTTCGAGATTAAGAACATCTTCCCATACAGCTCCCACAACCTGCTCGAGCCCGCATGCGTCGAAACATGCCCGACAGACGCCCTCAAATGGGGGCCGAGAAACGAAATCGTCCGGATGGCCCGCGAAAAAGCCCAGAGAATCGGAGGATTCCTCTACGGCCTCGAAGAAGCCGGTGGCACCAACGTCATCTACGTGTTGAAGAGACCGCCGGAGGAGCTTGGGCTGCCGAAAGTCTACAAGGAGAGGCCCAGCACGAGGACAGAGAGGCTGGTTTCGCAGTTCAACGCGCTTGGTCTGGCCGGAGTGCTTATGCTGGGCGTTGTCGGCGCAGTCAGATGGCTGGGTGAACGCAAGAACCGCATACTGAAGAACAACGGCAAGGGGAAGTAAATTGGCCGCCGGCCAATTCTCTTGGGACATACCCGTACTCGTCGAAGAGTATGTCTTTGGGCTTGCCGCAGGCCTCGCCATAATCGGAGTTCTCCTCAGCCTACGGGACTGGCGGAGGTTTTCATCGCTCATCAGAACATCGATAACTCTTTCAGCCGTGCTGGCAGTCGTAGGCCTAATAACTCTCGTTATCGAGCTCGGACGTCCCGAAAGAGCGGCCTATGCCATTGTCAACCTACTGCTACTTGGAACGTCGGTGATGTCGCGGACCGTGCCGGTTTTGATGATCTTCACCGGGGCCGCCGTTCTGTCAGCACTATTCTGGATAAGGCCCGCATCCGTCGTGAAGATACGGAGGTTTTTCGAAGTGGTTCTGCTGTTGTCGGCCTTCCCGGCGGGCCTGCAGGCGGGGATACTGCTGATGGCCGCTTCGAAAAGGCTTCTCTGGCAGACACCGATACTTCCCTACCTATACCTCTTCACGGGAATACTCGCCGCAATCGGCATAGTAGGCCTCCTCATCATCAGAAACACAAAGCTCTACGAAGAATTCACCGACCTCCTCGTAGACATGAACACCTACACGGTAGTTCTTCTCGCGGTAACTGGTCTCGCAACCATCGCCCACCTCGTCTTCGTCGAAAGCCCAGCGGCGGTAATCAACCTCCTCACAAACCCGTTCCCGCTCGCGGCACCCACCTTCTACCTCGGATACATCATCGTCGGACTGGGACTGCCCGCCACCCATTCATACATCGCCTTCGCCGCCAGAACACCGCTTTCGAGGAACATACTGCTCCGCCTCTACATCTCGCTCATCGTGGGCGCACTCGCCCTTCGGGTGTCCATGCTCTACGCTGGACAACTCTTCTAAACATCCACGATTTTTTTCATAACCCATTTCTCGTAAACGAAATTCGTGAAGAAGAACACGTCGACGAAGTCGCATCTACTTCCCGCATACGCCGACAAAATCTGTCGAACATGGTTTAGCGCAAGCTTCGCCCAGACATAGTCAAGCCCGGCAATCTTTTCTTGGAAAGAGGTCTCCGAAAGCCCGTGCATCCTGCTGTGTCCGATGTAGATGATGGTTTTCTTCGCGGCCTCGTCCCAGATGCAGAAATTCCGCGGCTGAGCAAACGTGGCTACCTCCATCAACGCGAGCTGAGGCATCTCCGGGATCTGTTCGAAAAACGTGTCGAACCTTATTTCGAGAGGGTCTGACCCGTAGAGAAAATATTTGAGATGTTCGCGAAGGCTTTCGAGACCGTACCGTTCAAGGATCAATAAATAACTGGGATGGGCTTGGCACGTCTGGAGGCTGCGGAAAACATCTTCTAACTCGTCTGGCTTGACGTTGTCTATGTTTTCTTCGGACAACAGCGGCTCGATGGTTTTTTTCCTGCTGTTGTATTCGTTGAACCGTTGACGGGCCTCTGACGTTGCAGCATATTGCAGAAAATCGGTGACCAGAAGCTCTATCATCCTTCCTCCAGCCCTCTGTGCCAGTATGGAATGCCGCCGCCTCCGAGTTTGCCCTGCTCCTCGACGGGAAGACGGGCCCAGCAAAACATGCACCGCTTCTTCCTGACTGTTTTCTTTCCACAGTTTGGACAAACAACGTAGATACCTTCTCCGCTCACGCCGCTTCACCACCCATACGTTTCCTCAAGGCCGCGCCGGTATTCTTCAAGCTCGCTTTCGTTCTTGACGTATTTGGTCTTAGCGACCTTAAGAGCCATCTCCTTGAGCTTCCTAACATCGGCATAAACGGATTCAAGACATCTTTCACCAGCCGCCAAATCTCTTTCATCGACCTCAACCTCGATGAACACGTCCGACGTCGATACATCACCCAAAAGCTTGGCGAACTCCATATCGCTCCATCTTCTTTCAACAATTCTGTAGCTGACGCCGTTTTTGCTGAGTTCCTGTTTCAAAAGCTCTGCGACCGCTTCGCCGAGAGCCAAATCCCCCGTCCAAGTCGTCGAATACAGGACAACGGCCACGGTTAACAATAGCTGTTTGGACATATTTTTTTATTCCTTCGGCCCGCGGTATCCGAGCCATAGATAAAGCCTTAAAAAGCCTAAAACAACCGTCAAAACAAGGAGATAACGCAGCTCAAACCCAGAAAACATGTTTATCATCAGAAAATCAAACAATCCGGGAGCCCTTATGCTCACGTCGATAAGCTCACCCCACACCACGGAAACAGGTATCTCGTACCGGACCACCTGATGAACACTCGGGCTGTATATCATTCTCTTGGTCAAAACCCCTTCCCTCCTCTCCTCAATCAGAAACCCTTCGACAGAGCCGCCGACACCCGATAGAACAAGCCTTTCAACAACCTTGGATTCGACGTTCCCCATCCATATCCTATCCTCCTTGACAAATCCCTGAGAAAACACTCTGACCGTCGCCGTCGAGCTCGACTGCCATACATCGCCAACGGAAAGCGACATGGGCATCATAAGCAACGGCGGCTCATAGCTGATTTCATAAACCGTCCCATCACCTTTGTCGATTATCGTGGACCGGATTAGGCGGTTGTCGCCGGTGAGATAGTCGCTGTGTAGATGGGTTGGATTGGTTTTCACGATTCTGTAGCATAGGATTTTCTCGCAGTAAATCAACGACTCGAGCCACACCTTCTCCTCATACGATTCAACGGCCAAGCCTGCTGAACCACCGACGCGGACGTTGTAGAGCCACTGGGAGCCAACTCCAACGTCGAGACGGGCAAACGAGGTGAACAGTAGGAAATTCGCGATGAGAAAAGCCGACAAAAGGAACAGCGCAACCGTCAAGATGTCCGGTTTACCGCGGATTCTTGCACCCAACATCTCAGAAACCACGCATCACCCGCGAGAAACCTCTTTCAAATCCCTTTCAAGCTTAGCGACCAAATCCTGCGTCCTAACACCTTTAGCCGCCGCATCACGCGCCAAATCGATGGCCATCACATAAAACTTCGTAAACTCAAGCGAATACATCTTGATGTTATGGTCTTGACAAAACAGCTTCGAGTCGTCGTAGACCGAGCATTTGTCGCAGACGGCGCGGTGGCAGTAAAAGCAAACTCCGACAGCCTCCCTGTCACGATGGACGAAACACCGCATTACCAAAGAAACGACGCGGCCGGATTAAAAGCGTTGTGGAGCCGGGTCACAAATCATAGCTATAAATGTTAGACTCGGAATTCATAGGTGAGCGGGGGTAGCCAAGCCTGGTCAAATTAGCCACAGCATAAGCTGTGGAAAGCCAGCGGCGGTAGGCTCAAGACCTACTCCCGTAGGGGTTCGTGGGTTCGAATCCCACCCCCCGCAGACAATTTTTGGGTTTTCTCCTGTTCTTTGAGCAGGCGTATGTAAAGTTTTAATCAAAGAATTCTTTACTTTTGGTTGGAATGGTTTCGGGTGTTTCGCCGGTCAGCGGCAAGGGGCAGGTGACGATTCCGAAGGAGATAAGGGAGTTTCTGGGCGTCGGGCCCGGCGACCGGGTGGTCTTCGTCGTTGAGGACGGGAAGGTGGTCGTGGTCAAGGACGGCGTAGTCAAGGTTTCGAAGCTGCTTCGTCGTCAGAAGCCATGGCCCGTGGACCCTCTGGAGTTTCAGCGGAAACTCCGCAGTGAGTGGGTGTGAAAATAATACTCGACACCAACGTGTTTGTCGCAGCCAAGAACAGAGACGACCGCCGTCATTCAGAGGCCCTAGCGTTGATAGAGAACACCGATGAAGGCAGGCTCCGGTGTGTTGTTCCGACCCTTGTCATCGCGGAGCTCTGCACAGGATATCATCAAATGGGTGATGCCGAAGAAGCCGACGAGCTGCTAACGGGTTTCATCACATCGCCCAACTATGAAATAGCACCACTCGACCATAAGACCGCCTGTGAAGCAGGCAGGCTGAGAGCCGAGCTCGGGCTCAAACTTCCCGACGCAATAATAGTCGCCACAGCTTTAACCACCAATTCAAACGCAATCGTGACGTACGATGTGGAAATGGCTAAATCGGAGCCATATGTGAAAGTCGTTGAGCCGTCTAAAGTTAGGGTACGTCGATAGCGAAAACATTCCTCCAATCATTCGCAGTCGTGGAATTGCCGTTAACCGGCCTTTCTAAACTGAGCAAACGGCAACGGCGGCTGGCTCGAGACCCGCTTTCACAGGGGTTCGTGGGATACAGCCCACGGGAACATCACCCCCGCAGATTTTTCAGGTTAGGAAACGTATGTTCCGTTTAAGGCGACCATTTCTGAAAACATTCTTGTAGATTGTTGCTTTCCTTAACGGTAAAATATATATACGGTTGGTGAATGTTAAACTCGTGGGTAAGCTTAAACCTATTCAAATCTCTGAAAAGGATTTGGAAAAGTATGTTTCAACTGACCCGCAAGATGTTGAGGAGGGTTTTAAAGTGCTGTACACTCAGTGGCCGACTGACAGTGGGCCGCTGGATATTCTCGGGGTTGACGGAAACGGGGTTCTTGTGGTTGCTGAGTTGAAAGCGAAGGAAGACGATGAACAATTACTCCAAGGTCTAAGATACTATGATTACGTCGCATCCAACATAGCCAGCATAGCTAAACTTGTGTCGAGCGGCGAAAGTACAGTTTCGGATGACGAGCCCAGGCTTATGTTGATAGCGCCTTCCTTTTCCCAGATGGTCAAAAGAATATGCAAATACATCGATGTTGATTTGGAGTTAAAAACGTACAAGGCGTACATGCTACCTTCCGGAGAGATAAATGTTGTGTTTGAAAGCATCGAGATAGAGGAGAGGGCTGAGGTTAAAGTGCCACCGTCTTTAGAGCAAAAACTAAACAGAATACAGAACGACGCCATGAGAAAGTTAGCTGAGAGGTTTTTGAACGATTTAGAGAAAATGGGCTTTGAGAAGAAGATGGTTCATGGCGTGTGGATAAGCTTGAGGTACGGTGGAAAAAAAATTGCGACTATGGGATGTATGAAGAAATTTTTCGTCATCGAAACACAGACGGAAGAGGGGTGGACAAGATTAAGAGTTCAGTCGCAAAATGACTATGATAGGGTGCTTGCGTTGGTTAAAAACAACGCCACCTCCTTGACGCCCTCCCACGAACAAATAGATTAGTTCTAAGTGTTGGTTATAATTGTGAAAGTTGCTGGCGAAGACTAATCTGAAATGCTCATTCAAGCTACCGTGGCGACTCCGTTAATACAGGCCGGGATAGGGCGGTAAGCCATGCGTTTTCTGTCTTAAGCCGGGCCTTCTCCCAGTCAGGGCATGTGAGCAGGTAGAAGGCGGCCGCGGCCGTGGCAGCCGTGAGATTAACATGTGTCGGATGGGATTAGCGGAGGAGGCTTTGGATGGTTAAGCACTGTATTCTGCGAATAGTTTTTTCACGGCTTCGTGTGCCTGCTCAGCATATCTTAACGCCTCCTCGGCTTCCGGCCTGCTGAACAATAGGTCTGCAGGTGTTGTCGAAAGCTCGTCGCCGTACATCGCAGGCTCCCTCTTCTCCATCAACTTTCTCGAGACGTCAGCCATCTCATCTACGGGGAACCATGCTGGAAACCTGTCTCTGAACTTCATCAGGGCCGGGCTTACGTCGTGTTTCTTGGGATATTCTATGCCGAGAAGTCTTAGGGCGGCTTTCAGGGCCAGCTCGACTGATTCCTGCGAGCTTCTGATGGAGTAGGCTATGCTGCCCTCGTTCAACTCTCTTCTGGCGGTTTCGAGCCTTCTCGCTGATTGGATGAGGAGAGCTTTTGCGGCGTCGACGTTTCTCACGGTTCAATCCCTTCTATGTTTTGGGACCTATTTTTAGCATGCAAACCTTCTCACAGCTCGATCACTTCCCCGATTTTTGCGTCGGGCTTCAGCACCCACACCCATTCCTCATCCGTCAACCATATCCTCGACGCTCCAAGCTCCTTCATCCTCGCCTTCATCTTCCATGCCTCTCTGCGGTATGTTCCGTCGTCCACGACGGCTATGCCGTCTTCCACAACGTCGAGCATTATGGGCGGATGTTTTCGGAGGGTTTCGCCACTGAGTGGGTGGAAGGAAAGATGAGTCGATATTCCTTTCTCCTCAAGCCATTCCAGCTCACGGACAACTCTGGCGGAGTATTCGACGTTTACGAGCTTGTCAACCGCCTCGCCCAG
>JANWZT010000043.1 GCA_025054515.1 Candidatus Caldarchaeum sp. | reverse complement strand
CCTCCCGCGAAAAAGAAGGAATGACCAAGGCTGAGAAGACCCATGTAGCCCGAAAGAATGTTCCAGCTTATCGCCAGCAAAGCGAAGATGTTGGTTAAAGTCAAAATGAAAATGATGAAACGTAGGTTAAAAGTTACCGGAATCACTGCAAGCAATAAAAAGACGACGACCAAAACAACGATGATGATTTTGTCCAACGTCTTCAATGTTCAACACTCTTTCCGAATATTCCTCTCGGTCTTATCCAGAGGGTTAGGAGGACGGCGATGAGGGATGCGGCTCCCGCGTACAGGGGGCTTACGAGGTTTTGGACGGCTATTTCGACGTATCCGATGACGAAAGCTGCGATGAGGGTTCCGCGGTAGTCTCCGAGGCCTCCGAGCACCACTATGGCGAAGGCGAGGGTTAGCATGGGCCATCCCATGACCGGTGTGATGGTGCTTTGCGGCGTTACGAGGAGGCTGGCGAGCCCTGCGAGGGCTGTTGAAAGCCCGAGAACGAGGGCCATCGTCTGCTGCGGCTTGATGCCCACGCAAACCGCCGCGTCCAAGTCCTGCGCTACTCCGCGGATGGCGAGCCCGACTTTAGTCCTATAAATGAGAAACCAGAGCAGAACCAGAAGCCCCGCCGCCGCAACCGCAGCCGAAAGCTGTTGGTTAAAGACAGAAACCCCGAAAACAACGGTCGACCCCGGCAGCACCGCCGGCGTTGACCACGGAAAGTTGGTGAAAAGCAGCACAATCAGGTTCTGAATGACGAGAGCAATCAAGAAAGTGGTCATGATCATTTCGATGTGTTCCTTTATTCTTCTCAACACTGCCCAATAGTATACAAACCCCGCTGAAAACAGGGCGGCGATGGTGGCGAAAAAGGTGACGAAAACGTTTACGTTATAAACCGTGACCAAGGCATAGGCCATGTAAGCTGCTGCGGCGTACCAAAGACCGTAGGCAGCATCTATCATGCGGGCGACTCCAAAAATAAGGGAGAAGCCCTCGGCGAAGAGGGCATAGACGAGGCTCGTTATCAGGCCGTAGACCATTATCGTCGCGAAGGCCTCTGTGGTGATCATGTTATGGCAGGATGAAGTTTCTTACGGTGTCGCGTTGGTCGGGGCTCCAGACCGGCACGAGTTCGCCGTTCTGCCACTGGCCGAAATACCAGTAAAGATGTTGGTCGGCGAGGTTGAGGCCGTGATGCCTTCGGTCAAACTTGATCCGTCCCATCACTCCGACGTAGTCGGTCCTTTCCATTGCTTCCACAAGCCTATCGCCCTTCCATGTGTTGGCCCGCTCCAGAGCCTCCTTCAATACGTAGATGGCGTCGTAGGTTCCGAAGGCGGCGGTGTTCGGCGTCTCCTTAAACCGCTGTGTGAACTTTTCTATGAACGGAACGGTCTTCGGAGTAACGGGGACCTTGACCGTCGCAGGCCACCAGAACGTTCCCTGAGCAGCTCCTCCCGTCTGGTCCCAGAACCAAGAGAATCCGCCCAGAAGCCCGGGCCCGAAAACGATGGGCTTCTTGCCGGGAGACCAGTCGTAGGCGGCCCATTGTTTGACGAACGCCACGCCCGGCGGGCCCGAGAAGAGCAGGATGATGAGGCCTGCGCCGCTGGCTTTGATTCTGGCGAGGTAGCTGGAAAAGTCGGCCTGAGTCGTAGGATACAGCTCGGCGAAAACGAGGTCAAAACCAGCTGCCTTAAGTCTTTGGAAGAACGTCGAGTTGCCGGCAGGCCTGCCTGCGAGCCCAACCGTCCACAAAGCGTTTTCAGCGACCAAGGCAACCCTCGTCACGTTCGGGAAATTGGGGTTGGCCCTCGCAGCGTTACGCAGAGCCACGGGGATCTGCGCGATGTAGGGGCCCGCGCTCGAGTTCCGGCCTCCCGCGAAGAAGTGGAAATAGTACTTGTAGTTATCGTAGTCGCTCTGGACGAGGTCTTCAACGATTCTCTGGTTGGATTCTACGTCAAGGTAGACGATTTTGTAGCGGGATAGCTGCTGTGTCTGGGCAACTACGACGTCTGTCCTGACACCGCCGACGATGACGTGTGCGCCGTGAACTTCGATAAGACGTTTGAAGGCGGTCACTCCTTGGTCAACCGGAATGAGCGGGTCCATCTCGTTGGTGTCCTCAGCAACCAGAACAAGCTGGTACTTCGTGCCGTTTATGGTAACCCCGCCTGCAGCGTTAATTTCTTCGACGGCCATTTCGGCAGCGTATTTGGCGTGTATACCTACCGGGTTAGTTAGCGGCAGAGAAAGGCCGATGATGATCTGTCGCTTCTGCTGTTCGGGGGTGAGTACTCCGGTGAGGAAAAGGCCTCCGACAGCTGCCGCGGCGATGACTACAACGAGGACTGCTACTGCAGCGGTTCTGCTGATGGCGCTAATTTTCAAATTCATAGAAGATAGACAATTTATGACTTATTTATATGTTATTCCAAAATGGTTTCTATATAAGCATCCTCTATCGCATCGGGTCTGGGCATGATAGTTGTGGACAGCAACGAAGCCGCTGAAAACGTCCGCGTCGTCGAATCTCTCAAAAAAGCTGTTGAAACGGCAGTCAAACCCCTGCCTGCCGGCGACTACCTCATAGTCGGCCGTGAAAAGAACGCGCTGGTCGAGCGGAAAACCATCATGGATTTTCTGAACAGTCTCAAGGGGCGGTTGTGGGACCAGCTTTCCTTGATGCGCGACTTTGAAGGAGAGAAGGTTTTGGTGCTGGAAGGCTATCTTGGGCTTTACCGCAAACGGGGTTGGAAGGAGGTTTCGATTTTGGCGTTGATGGATAGAATTGTGAACGATTGGCGGATACCCATTATCCCGACGCCGGATGTTCGAGGGACTTTGACCTATCTGGTTTGGAAAAACAAGTCTTTGGGCGAGGCGGAGGAATTCCGCGAATATCCTTTGAGAATTAAACGTAAGGACATGACCGTTGAAGAACAGTCGCTTTTCGTCCTCGAAGGCCTTTGCGGACACGAGACAGCCAAAGCGCTGCTGACCCATTTCAAAAGCCTTCGCAACGTATTCACGGCTCTCGACCCCAACAACCCCGAATTACTCGCTGAATTCGACAAAATTAAGGTGGGCGGCCGAAGGATTCCCGAAAAAACTTTGAAAAAAATGATTACCGTAGCGAACGCCTGCTACGGCTCCGAGAAAAAAGATTAGACACCGAGAAACTGTTTCTCGACATCCGGCAACCATTGCAGCTCCTGCTTCAGTTTTTCGATGGATTTCTTGATTTCATTTTCCGGGTAGTACCATGGCGGAAGCTTGCCTTCGAAGAATTCTTCATAGGCGTGAAGGTCGAATGCACCGTGTCCGCAGAGGTTGAAGAGGATCACTTTCTCTTCGCCCGTTTGTTTGCATCGGAGGGCTTCGTCGATGACGTAGCGGATGGTGTGCGAAGGCTCTGGCCCGGGTAGGAATCCTTCGCTTCTCGCGAAAGTTACTGCCGCATCAAAAACGGATACTTGATCGTAGGCGTGTGGTTCAATCCATCCTTCGTGCAGAAGTAGGCATAGGGTTGGTGCGTCGCCGTGGTACCGGAGTCCTCCTGCATGTATTGGAGGTGGGATGAAATCCGAGCCAAGGGTGTACATCGGTAGAAGCGGCGTCATCTTAGCGGTGTCTCCGAAATCATAGGTGTAGATTCCTTTCGTCATCGTCGGGCATGCGGTGGGCTCTGTAGCAACAAACTTCACCTTCTTAGGTGCTTTCTTCGAAACCACCTCGTAGTAGAAAGGCCAGAAGAGCCCCGAAAAACTGCTTCCTCCTCCGACACAGCCCGCGACTATGTCCGGATAATCGTCGACCATTTTCATCTGCTCTAATGTTTCAAGCCCTTGGACGGTTTGATGCATGAGAACGTGGTTGAGGACGCTTCCGAGGCTGTATTTTGTGTTGTCGTGTGTGACACAGTCTTCAAGGGCTTCGCTAATCGCTACCCCAAGGCTGCCGGGATGGTCGGGGTTTTGGGCGAGAAGGCTTTTTCCGAAATTGGTTTTGTCGCTTGGGCTTGGATGTACTTCAGCACCCCACGAATGCATCAACATTCTTCGCCCTGGTTTCTGGTTGTAGCTCGCCCTCACCATGTAAACGGTGCATTTCAACCCAAACATTCTCGTCGCGAAGGAGAGCGCGCTACCCCACTGACCGGCGCCGGTTTCGGTCGTGAGCCTTTCGACGCCCTCTTTCATGTTGTAGTAGGCTTGAGCGACGGCTGTGTTTGGCTTGTGGGAGCCCGGCGGCGAAACACCTTCATACTTGTAGTAAATGCGGGCGGGTGTTTTCAAAGCTTTTTCAAGACCCGAAGCCCGGTACAGCGGCGTCGGCCTCCAAATACGTAAAACTTCCCGAACCGGTTCAGGAATAGGTATCCATCTTTCCGGACTTAATTCCTGTTGAATCAATTCTTTCGGGAAAATCCTTTCGAGCTTTCGCGGGTCGACAGGAGCTTTCGTCGAAGGGTCGATGGGCGGTGGAAGAGGCCTTGGCAGGTCGGGCAAGATGTTGTACCAATATTTCGGAAGGCTGTTTTCATCCAGCAGTATTTTACGGTCCACGCCGTTGATGTGATTTATCGGCAAATATAAACTTTCATGACAATATTTTCTCTACGATAAGTTAATTTTGAGCAAATGATCCGTGTTTTTGTGGATTTCGAAGAGAGCGAAGAAGTGTCTTTCATCCGGAAAACAGTGGCGGAATTTATGAAGAGATTTCCCGTCGAATATTGGCGGAAAGTAGACGCAGAGAGGAGGTTTCCCGAAGAATATTGGAAAGCAGCCGCTGAGCAGGGTTTGCTTGGAATCAACATTCCCGAAAAATATGGAGGGTTGGGGATGGGCCTTTACGAAGTTTCAGCCGCGATCATCGGCGTAGCTGCGTCCGGAGGTGGGCTGCCTGCCGGCGATTTGCTGATGAGAACGATGGTGTTTGCCGGGCTGCCTATCGAGAAGTTCGGCTCAGAAGAGGTGAAAAATGCATACCTGCCGAAGCTGGTGGAAGGAAAGCTGATATGTTCCTTCGCCCACACGGAGCCAAACGCCGGCGTCAACACCTTCGACATCCAAACCTACGCTCAAAAGGAGGGGGATGGATACAGAATCAACGGTCAAAAAATATGGATAACCCTCGCCCACATGGCAGACATCATCGTGGTAGTAGCGAGGACAACGCCGCGGGAAAAAATAAGGAAGAAATCCGAAGGCCTTACTCTCCTTTTGGTTGACGCAAAGCAAAATGGAGTTAAAACCTCCAAGATATATGGAATGGCGTTAAGACCTCTTTCAAGCAACCTCGTCTATTTCGAGGATGTGTGGGTTCCAGAATCGCACGTTCTCGGAGTCGTTGACCGAGGGTGGGAAGCCTTGTCAGCACTTCTCAACGCCGAAAGGGTATGTACGGCGTCCATTTCGATTGGATGCGGTGAATTTCTCCTCGAAAAAGCCGTTGATTATGCGTCGAACAGAAGGGTGTTCGGAAGGCCGATAGGCAGCAATCAAGCAATTCAGTTTCCCCTCGCCGAAGTTAAGGCGGAGCTGGAGACAGCTAAGCTGATGACGCAAAAGGCGGCGTGGCTTTTCGACAAGGGGAAGGACTGTGCTTTCGAAGCCAACGTGGCTGCCCTGACGGCTGCAAGGGCTGCCTTTAAGGCCGCAGACAGAGCGGTCCAAACGTTTGGGGGCAACGGTTTTGCCGAAGACAACGACATCGAACGATTCTTCCGCGACACACGGCTGTTCAAGACCGCGCCCGTTCCGGAAGAAATGGTCCTAAACTACATAGGAACTCGGATTCTCAACATGCCGCGGAGCTTCTAAGTCCTCTCCTATCTTTATATGGTGATGATAAGGAGAAATATCTAATGACCCAACGTTTAATCGGGTCGCCAGTAAGAACCAAAGAAGGATTTCGCCACGTTAGAGGCCGCGGCAGGTTCGTAGACGACATATCCCTCCCCAAAACCTCCTATGTTGCCTTTCTCCGATCGCCTTATCCACACGCCATCATCAAGTCGATCGATGTTTCTCGGGCACAGCAGGCTACCGGAGTTTATGGAGTCTACACCGGCGCCGACGTCGCGGCGGTTACAAAGCCCTTTCCACAGCTGACGGTTCCACCCGCATCCCGTGTTGTGGATTATTCAATGGCCGTCAGAAAAGTCCGGTTCGTCGGCGAGCCGGTTGCCGCAGTCGTCGCCGATAGCTTCTACCACGCTAGAGACGCTGTCGAACTCATCGAGGCCGACTACGAACCTCTCAAACCGGTTTCCAACCCGTTGGAGGTTCTGGAAGGGAACACTCCACTCATCCACGAAGAAGCGGGAACCAATATAGCTGCGACAGTCGACTATAATTACGGCGATTACGACAGTGCCGCGGCGAAAGCAGACCGAATAATTCGGGCTAAACTGACTTTTCACAGGTTCAGCTCGACGCCGCTCGAACCAAACGCGGTCCTCGCATCCTACGACGAAAGCACGGGATACACTATTTTCTGCAACAACCAGATGCCCATGTTTCTTTCGCCGTCGATAATCCGGGCCCTCGACACCGAAATGACCCGCGTGAGATTCGTTACACAGGACATCGGCGGAGGCTTTGGCGTCAAAATACTCAACTACACCTACATGGTTTTGGTCGCCGCCCTTTCGAAACTCGCCAGAAGGCCCGTCAAATGGATCGAAACCAGAACCGAACACATGATGGCCAGCTCCCACGGCGCAGACAGGCATTTCTCCGTCGAAGCAGCTGTCAAAAACGACGGAACCCTACTCGGTTTAAACGTAGTGTCTGTCGACGACATAGGGGCTTACGCCCGCCACGAGCCCGCTGGGCTGACTGTCTGGGCCCAGGTCGCTTCCGGGTGTTGCAAATTCAAACATCTACGCCAGAAAATGTACGCAGTGTTCACCAACAAATGTCCAGCTGGGCCAAACAGGGGATTTTCACGGGCGCCCCACCAGTTTATGATAGAACGAATTCTGGACAGGATTGCGAAGCAGCTGGGTAAAGACCCGGTCGAAATCCGGAAGATCAACTATGTTTCCCGCGATGAACAGCCCTACAGGACTTTGAACGGCTGCGTTTATGACGGCGGCGATTACTACGGGGCTTTGGAAAAGGCCGCCTCTTTAGTTGATTATTGGGGCTGGAGACAGAAGCAACCTACATTACGGGAGCAAGGAAGGTTTGTCGGAGTAGGTGTCGGAGTCACCATAGACTCTGGCGCGGCCAACTTTGGTCAGGTCAGGATGCTCAACCCCGCTTTGCCCAACGTTGGAACAAGCGAGGCAGCATCCGTTCAGATGACACCAGACGGAAACATAGTCGTCAAACTCGGCACCGTACCGCAAGGCCAATCACACGAAACAATAGCATCTCAAATAGTCGCGGACGTTCTTGGAATAGACTACGAAGACGTGCTGGTCGCGACAGGGTTCGACTCAAGCTCCCATCCCTACACCCTCCATTCAGGAACATACGCGAGCCGTTTCGCCGGAACCGGGATGGTGGCCATCTACGACGCGGCAATGCGCCTCAAGGACATGATCGCCTCCATCGCGGCGAAAATTCTTGAAGCCCGCAAAGAGGACATAGTGGTCGAAGGAGGGGCTGCCTACGTCCGAGACGCCCCCGAAAGAAAGGTCTCCTTCAAAAGAATAGCGAGAACAGCCTACGCCAACCCGTTCGAGCTCCCCGAAGGAATGGAGCCCGGGCTAACGGCTCAAGCGGTCTTCAGCCCGAAGTTCGAGCCGCCGGACCAGAACAAGGTCGGCAACCTCACCCTCACCTACTCCTATCAAGCCCACGCCGTGGTCGTGGAAGTGGACCCCGAAAGCGGGGCGGTAAAAATCATAGATTACGCCATCGTCGACGACTGTGGCCGCGTCATAAACCCCGCTATCGTGGATGGGCAGGTTCACGGAGCGGCGTATCACGGCGTCGGAGCCGTCCTCTATGAAAACTTTGAATACGACGAAGACGGAAGGTTGCTCACTTCTTCGTTCATGGATTATTTGACGCCGACCGCTTTGGACACGCCCGGCTTCAAATGCGAAAGGATCAGCATTCCATCGCCTTTTACGCCTCTGGGAGCCAAAGGAGTCGGAGAAGGATGCGGGGCACCCATTCCCGCCATAGTCGCCGCCGTCGAAGACGCCGTCAAACATCTCGACGGGGAAATCAACGTTTCCCACATTAAACCCGAAACGGTCTATCGCATCATATCAAAATCATCCCGCAACAAATAACGGCGAAGACCAGGGTTATATAACGGATATTCGACTCTCACAAGCGTGCGACGGTCTCGAGTGGGAATTAATGGCATGGGCCGTATTGGACGCCTATTTCTACGGGCGTGCTTGGAACATCCTCTATACGGGGACGCCTTCGAGATAGTTGCTTTCAACGATGTCGCTGACGCTAAAACAACAGCTCACCTGATTAAGTACGATTCGGTTCACGGCAAACTGGCTCAAGACGTCAAAGTGTCTGAATCCGGGGCGGTTAAGATAGGTGAAAAGGAGTTTCAATATTTCATGGTGTCGAAGCCGTCTGACATCCCATGGGATTCGGCCGATGTGGACGTAGTGGTTGAATCGACGGGATTGTTTACGGAAAGGAAAAACGCCGCCGGCCACCTAAGCCATGGAGTCGAACGAGTTATCATTTCCGCGCCCTCCAAAGACGCCGACGTAACAATAGTTCCCGGAGTCAACGAAACGATGTACGACCCTTCCAAGCACACGGTCATCTCCGGAGCATCGTGCACCACAAACTGCTTGGCACCGATGGTCAAAATCCTCCTCGACAACTTCGGCCTCGTTAAGGGATACATGACCACGGTCCACGCATACACCAACGACCAACGCCTCCTCGACCTCTACCACAAAGACTTGAGAAGAGCAAGGGCCGCGTCACTTTCCGTCATTCCGACCACAACAGGCGCCGCCACTGCCCTTCACCAAGTCATTCCTCAAGTTAAGGGAAAGCTGCACGGCATCGCCCTACGGGTTCCGGTGCCGAACGGCTCCCTGACAGACCTTTCAGCAGTTCTGGAAACTCCCGCATCGGTTGAACAGGTAAACGAAGCTTTCCGTGAAGAAGCTGCAGGCCGTATGAAGGGAATAGTCGAATACAACGAAGACCCGATTGTTTCCGCCGACATCATCGGCAACCCGCATTCATGCATATTCGACGCAACCCAAACCCTCGTGTTAGGGGATAAAAACGAATTCGTCAAAGTTTTCGGATGGTATGACAACGAATGGGGATACAGCAACAGGCTTGTCGACCTCGTTTTACTGGTATCCGGACATGCGAGGAAAAAATGAGATAAGATTTAGAACGGTCGATGAGCTGGATGCTGCCGGCAAACGTATCGCTGTAAGAGTTGACCTGAATTCCTCGATAGACCCTGCGACGGGTAGCGTGTTTGTGAACGAGAGGTTTCGGGCTCACGCGGTGACTGTCCGCGAACTTTTGGACTTGGGGGGGAAAGTCGTTGTTCTCGCCCATCAGGGCAGGCGAGGCGACCCAGACTTTACCGACCTGAGTCAGCATGCAAAGATTTTCTCAAGCTTCGTGGGCCGGGACGTCAAGTTTGTTCCCGACGTAGTCGGACCTGAAGCCGTCGAAGCCATCAAACGCCTTTCAAACGGCCAAGCGATACTTCTCGACAACGTCAGAA
>JANWZT010000042.1 GCA_025054515.1 Candidatus Caldarchaeum sp. | reverse complement strand
CAGCGACGATGAGCAAAAGATGATTGAAGATGAAGTGAACAAGGAATTGGACAAGATAGTCGACGAAGTTCTAAAATCACCTGTCTACGATTACGAGCAACTACCTAAGCTCGTTTACTCCACACCTGTATAGGTGAGAGACGCTTGAGAGAACTCACTTACGTCGAGGCCATTAACGAAGGCCTGCGTGAAGAAATGAGACGGGACGACCGGGTTATAGTATTCGGTGAAGAAGTAGCTCTATCCGGCGGAGTCTACAAGGTGACGAAGGATTTGCTGAAAGAGTTTGGGCCTTCGCGGGTCCGGGACATCCCGATTTCCGAGATCGCTATTGTGGGGGCGGCCATAGGTGCGGCGTTGAACGGGCTTAGACCGGTCGTAGAGTTGATGTTTTTTGACTTCGCGGGGATTGCGTTCGACCAGATTGTAACTCATGCATCAAAAATGCGTTTCATGAGTGGTGGACAGGTGAAACTCCCCCTTGTGGTGAGGACTCAATACAGTCTGGGCAGAGCATACGGAAGCCAGCACACTCAATTTTTAGCGGCCTCGTTCATGCAAGCGCCGGGCCTAAAAATTGTGGCTCCTTCAACTCCTAAGGACGCGAAAGGGTTGATAAAATCTGCAATAAGGGATGACGACCCTGTGTTGTTCGTCGAGTCAGGTGCTCTGTATGTTAACCGTTCCTACTACGGATACAAAGGAGACGTACCTTCTGAGGAATATCTCGTTCCAATCGGCAAGGCCGACGTAAAGCGTGAAGGCGACGACGTGACGATAGTTGCGGTTTCAAGAGTTGTGTCTGAAGCTATGGCCGCCGCCGAAAAGTTGGCGGAAAAAGGCATCAAAGCCGAGGTAGTCGACCTGCGAACAATTCTTCCTATGGATTATGAGACAATTGTAGCGTCGGTCAAGAAGACCAACAGGTTGATAGTGGCTGAGGACAGCGTCAAAACCTGCGGTATATCGGCTGAGGTGGCTGGCTACGTGTGTGAATATGCCTTTGAACATCTTGAAGCACCGATTATCCGATTAAACTCACCGGCAATGCCCGCTCCACAGTCAGCCGAACTCGAAAAAAGATACATGGTTACAGCGGACAAAATCGTAGACGCGGCGAAACAGCTAACCTCATGATCATCTCACCACGGAATTCAAGCCGACGAATCCTTTTTGTGCGCTTTCTTTAGAATTCATCCTAACACGAACGGGTCTCGCTTCTGGCCTGCTAACTCCACCCACACGCTTTTGCTTTGCGTGAACTCGTGAATGGCCTCAGCCGCCAACTCCCGGCCGACTCCGCTCTTTTTGAACCCGCCGAAAGGAGATGCGTAGGACAAGCTTCTGTACATGTTAATCCAGACGGTGCCCGCATAAACCTGCTTAGCGACACGGTGGGCTTTGTAAATATCTCGGGTCCAGATACCAGCGGCCAAGCCGAATTCAACCGAGTTAGCCAGCTTGACGGCCTCGTTCTCGTCGGAGAAGCTTGTAGCCGCTAAAACTGGTCCAAAAATTTCTTCACGCCAAATGGTCATGTTTGGTTTAACGTCTGCAAATATGGTAGGCATCACAAAGAAGCCGTGGGTTAGCGACGGGTCGTCAGGCCTTCCGCCGCCATAAACAAGTCGCGCGCCTTCTTTCTTAGCTGTGTTGATATAGTGTAAAATTTTGTCGAGCTGGTCACGTGTGGCCACCGGACCCATCTGCGTATGCGGGTCCATTGGATCCCCCAGTTTTATCTTAGCGAATGCATTCCGCATTCTATCCAAAAATTCCTCATACAGCCCTTCTTGAACAAGAAGCCGGGAACCAGCGACACAAGTCTGTCCCGACGCCGCTACTATACCAGAAACAACGCCGTTCACCGCAGCATCAACATCACAGTCCTCAAACACTATTTGCGGAGACTTGCCGCCGAGTTCAAGGACGAATTTCGTCAGATTTTGTGAAGCGACCTTAGCCACGTGAACCCCTGTATCAGTTCCTCCGGTGAAACAAACCTTATCCACACCTGGATGGCCAACGAGCATTTCACCGACGAAGCCAGGGCCTGTTACGACGTTGAAAACTCCGGGAGGAAACCCGGCCCGTTGAAACATTTCCGCGAGTGCAATCACCCCGAGAGGGGCGTTCTTCGAGGGCTTCACCACCACTGTGTTGCCGCATGCTAATGCTGGGGCGAGTGACAAAGTAGTGAGCAAAATCGGCGAATTCCACGGAACGACGATGGCAACGACACCATATGGCTCGCGTAAAGTGTAGTTGAGAACGTTCGGTTTGTCCGGCAGATATTTTGCATCGCCTACAATTTTGTCGGCCCATCCGGCGAAGTACCTAAAATAATATGGAATCGCCTTTAGCTGACCCAGCATCTCTCTGTAAAGCTTACCGTTGCACAGTGTCTCCAAACGTGCAAGTCTATCGCCCTCCGATTCGATAAGGTCTGCGACCCTCCACAGTAGTTTCGCCCTCTCGGAAGCAGGCATCTGCCTCCACAAACCATTTTCAAAGGACTCACGCGCCGCGTGAACAGCCCTGTCGAGGTCTTCTTTCCCTGCTTCAGCAACTTCGGCAACAACCTCCAGATTGTAGGGATAGATCACTTCAAAATACTTGCCCGAAGCGGGCCGGGTCCATTCACCTTTGATAAACAGGTCATAACGCGGCAGTTCACGGGTTTTTTCGACGCCTTTTTCCACCATGGTCGCAACGCATCCGCGCCTTGCTTAAATCTTTTGACCTCTGCGTGCTCTGACCAAATGGGAAACAAAGCCGACTTCAGTAGGATTTCGGAAGTCCTAGAACGTTATGCGAAAGGTAATTTAGAACCATCTCTTGAGATATGGGCGCCAATATGTAAAGCCGTGATTCTCGCCAGTATCTTTCGATGTCTGTTTCGGCTGAGAGCCCGTTTCCTCCGAAAGTCTGCACCGCTCTATCGCATGCGTGGTAGCACGCTTCCGCAGCCAGATATTTTGCCATGTTTGCTTCAGCACCACAGGGCTGGTCGCTATCGTAGAGCCATGCAGCCCTATAACGCATTAGATCTGCGGCCTCTATCCGCATGTAGGCATCCGAGAGAGGATGGGCTATCGCCTGATTCATTCCTATGGGCCTATCAAATACTACCCTGTTTTTGGCGTATTCGACGGCCCTTTTTATGACGTAACGGCCTAACCCAACACATTCGGCAGCGATTTCGATTCTTTCTGCGTTAATGACTTCGAGAAGATGGTAAAAACCACGACCAACTTCACCTATAACATACTCCTCAGGAACAGCTAATTCCTCTATTATCAATTCATTCGTATCAACCATCCTTCTCACGTTGTTGGGTATCTCCCGGACAAATATTGAATCCTTGTTCTTTCTCAAGTCAACGAGAAACAGCGTGATGCCGTCAGTTCTTTTCTTCACCTCGTCGTAGGGCGTGGTCCTCGCAACCAAAAGCATAAGGTCGGAATGCTTTACACGTGAAATCCACACTTTTCTCCCGTTGATAATGTATTCCCCTCCCCTTTTCACCGCGAGGGTGGATATTCTCGGTGTGTCAAAACCTGCTCCCTGCTCCGTTATCGCTAATGCTTGAAACCTCAGCTCACCGCGGGCTATCGAAGGAAGAAACCTCTTACATATTTCATTTCCATACTTCGTCAAAATGGTAACGTTGAAGAAAGAAGCATGAGCCGCACCAGCGGCAGACAGTCCACCACCGGAGGCACTAAGCTCCTCCAACACTATACTGGCCTCCGTTATCCCGTACCCTGCTCCACCATATTCGATAGGAATATTGATCCCCATCCAGCCTGTTTGCATCAGCTCTTGCACGAATTCCTCAGGGTAGGCCCGTTTCTCATCCTTAACACGCCAATATTCGAGCGGAAATCTTGCACAAAACTCTCGCAGAACTCTTCTAATCATGATGTGATGTTCAGGAGGTTGGAGATGCATTTCTTACGCATGCAGAAATAATGGAGTTATATAAACAATCGCATGTTTTCCCCTGTTTCCCCAAACACGTAAGAGATAAAAAAGTAGCGCATAACCGACCGTATGTTGAAAATGCTCAGCGCCGAATTTTCCCGTTTCGCTGAAAATCTCCGCATTAATGATATCCCGCAAAACGTGGTTGCTAAAGCTAAGCTGCATCTACTCGATACCATTGGAGTGACCGCAGTCGGTTCCTTAGAGCCTAGAATCTTCTCCCTAATGAACGCCATGAAGAAAATGAACGATCAGGGGCAGAGTACGGTATTCTGGTACGGGTCACGTTTTCCTTCTCCTACAACAGCTCTCGTGAACGGGGCGATGGCCCATGCACTTGAATACGACGACACACATCTCGGCTCCGTCATACATCTAAGCGCACCCATTGTTGCTACGGTTCTGGCCGTCGGTGAAGCCCTGCATTCATCCGGCGCTGAGATTCTGACGGCGCTAATCGCGGGGTATGAAGTGACAGCACGAATCGGCATGGCGGCGAGGGGAAAATTTCATCAAAGAGGGTTCCACGCGACCTCTGTATGTGGTACGTTAGGATGCGCTCTCGCAGCTGGCATGTTGCTGGGTTACGACGCCGACAAGCTTTCGGGAGCGATGGGAATTGCTGGAAGTATGAGTTCGGGGTTGATGGAATTCTTATCCGACGGCTCTTGGATTAAGCCTCTCCACGCTGGCTGGGCTGCACACGCAGGGACGTTAGCCGCTCTCCTCGCAGGACAGGGGCTTTCCGGGCCAAAGACAGTAATTGAAGGAAAGCGGGGAATTTACGCAGCTTTCGCGGGCCATTGCCCTCCGACCTCAGATATCGCCGGGGAACTTGGAAAAAGATGGGAAACACTAAACATCTCATTCAAACTTTTTCCAAACTGCCACCTGATACACGAATTCATGAGAACCATTCAGGCCATCAAGAAAGAGCACAACGTCAACTCCGTGGCAATCGCAAAGATAGTATGTTATGTAGACGAGCTTTCCTATTCAATCATATGCCCCTCCTCGGAAAGAAAAATCATTCCAGAAACAAGGTACGACGCCATGTTCAGCCTCCCCTATGGTGTTGCACTCACATTTGTCAAAGATTCTATCGATGTGCAGGATTTTGACGTCGAGAAGGGAGTTCCTACTGAGGTACGTGAGTTGCTGAAGAAAGTTGAGTTTAAAAGAGCCGACGACCGTCCAAGGCAATTGGTTGTAGTTCACCTACGTAACGGAGAAAAGCTCACGGCGTCGCAATCCCTACCGCGGACACCGCCTCCAGAGGCCGTTGTTTCAAAATATATGAAAAACGTTAGTCCGCTTTTAGATCATGAACAAGCCACGGAACTGTTAAACACGGTGATGAAGCTTGAGAAATTGGCGGACATACGCGAACTGGTCAAACATTTGATTTGTTCCCATCCATTCGCGAAATGATATGACTGTTCGGCAGCCATTGTATTATTTTCAGTTTCTCGGAATCCATATATATCCGTGGACGGGGCGATGACCGATATGCCGAATAGAAGGCTTAGAAGAACAGAGCTAGCAACCCCCGCCGTCAGCCAGAAAATGATGATAAAGGGGTTGTTGGAAACCGAGGCTGACGAGGTTTTTTTCGACCTTGAGGCATCTGTCCCCGACTCCCATAAAGAAGTGGCCAGAAAAAACGTGGTGGAGGTTCTGCAAAAAATCGACAAACCCAAAAAGAAAACGGTTGCGTTCAGAATAAATTCGGTTGAGACACCCTTCTGGCACGACGACTTGCAGAAGATTATCCGACATGTTGGCGAGAAAATCGATTGTGTGATTGTTCCAAAGGTCAACAGAAGCTCGGATGTCCAAATTGTCGAAAAAGCAATAAAAACACTTGAAAACGAAAGCGGTATAGATGCTCCCATAGGTCTCGAAGTCATCATAGAAACCGCAGAGGGCCTTCTCAGATGCGGAGAAATTGCCTTCAGCAGCGATAGAATCGAATCGTTCATTTTTGGTCCAGGAGATTATGCAGCAAGTATAGGAATGTCGTCGCTTGTGATCGGGGGTCATGTCGAAGAATATCCAGGCCACATTTGGTATTATCCGTTGTTCACCATCAGGAACGCCTCAGCCGCGGCGGGAATTCAAGCTATTGATGGGCCATATGCGCTGTACTCTGACTTGGAAGGTTTTGAAAAATCTGCGAAAACCTCCAGAAGTTTAGGGTTCGATGGGAAATGGGTGATACATCCGAGTCAAATTGGCCCGTGTAACAGGATATACACTCCGACAAAGGAGGAAATAGAGAAAGCAAGGAAGATTGTAGAAGCTTATGAAAAAGCGGTCGCACAAGGGCTTGGAGCGATTTCTGTCGACGGAATCATGGTTGATGACGCTACGATAAAAATAGCGCAACGGATTTTTGACTTGGCGAAACTATTGGAATCTAGCTGAGCGCCAATTTTATAGAAAACTTAAAAAGGCCTCACATACCGGGTCAACGAACTATCATGCCCGAAGTGGGGTTTATAGGACTTGGAAGGATGGGTTCAAGAATTGCTCGAAACATATTGAAAGGAGGTTTTCCGCTGGTCGTCTGGAATAGAACACGGGAGAAAGCTGAAGAGTTTGCGAAATTGGGAGCGACGCTCTCCGATTCACCGAAAAAAGTAGCTGAAAGATGTTCAATAGTAATAAGCATGTTAACTGACCCAGTTGTAACTGAAAATGTCTTAACCGGAACGGGCGATATGAAGGGGGCCTCTGTATTGGATGGAATACAACGGGGAAAAATTGTGGTGGACATGAGCACTAATCACCCGATGATTTCACGCCGAATAGCGGAGAAGGTCAGAGAGAAGGGCGGAGATTTTGTGGAGGCGCCTGTTGTCGGCGGCGCTTTCATAGCCGAGCAGGCCAGACTTACAATTTTGGCGGCTGGAAGACAGGAATCCGTTGAAGCCGTGTCCAAGGTTCTACAAACCACGAGCCAGAAGATTCTTCATGTTGGAGAAATAGGTGCGGCTTCTGCAATCAAGCTGATACTCAACCTGCATCTCTGGATAAACATGGCTGGTTTCGCGGAATGCGTTGTAATAGCTTCAAAACTGGGCGTAAAACCGAAAACCCTCGCAGAAGTCTTCAACAACACAGTGTTCAAAAACTACGTAACCGAATACAAATCTCAGAAAATCATAGATGATGAATGGAGCCCGGTTGCTACGATTGACTTGGCGGTGAAAGACATTAAGTTGGCGTTGGAAGTTGCACGGGATGTCGATGTTCCGACTTTTTTAGGGTCTGTGACCAAGGACTTGTATGTGGCGACGGCTCAGATGGGTATGCGTGATCTGGACGTGATGGCTGTGGCCATAACCTATGGAAAATTGACTAACGAAAAAATATCTAAGCTGGTATAATCCGAAGAAATGCGAATTGTCAACTTCATCGTCGCCTCGTCTATTACATTCTACCTGAAGATTAGACGAGCGTTACTCACATTCGTTTTGTTCAACGGGTGTCTGCTTTTATCAGCTGTAATGCCAGTAACGTACTCGTAGGTCATTGGCAGCGCTTCTTACCTGACCTCCGAAGCTTGGACAGTATGTTTTAGCCCGCGGTTCGTGCCGGGGGACGCCGAATTAAGTTCAGCTACGATTACAGGAATCCCACACATTCTGAAATGCGTAGGGTTGTCGATGAACTCTTAAAAAGATAGTGTTTAGGTGGGATTTGGTGGGGATGAAGCCTGTTGTTCTCTGCGGTGGTGAAGGAAGCAGGCTGAGGCCCCTTACGTATTATTTTCAGAAGACGATGGTGCCGATTGGGCGTGAGCAGAGGCCTCTGCTTGAATACATTCTCCGCCACATTAAGATGCATGGCTTTGATGAAGCGGTGTTGCTTATCGGATACAAGGGCGAGCAGGTGGTCAACTACTTTGAGGACGGCGGGCGTGTCGGGCTTCGTCTCAGCTATGTCTGGGACACGGACAAGGTTCGCGGAACCTGCGACTCCATCCGCAACGCCTACCATCAGGGAGCGTTCACGGACGACGAAACCCTTCTTGTCTACTACGGCGACATACTGACCAACCTCGACTTGAGCGCCCTCGCCGCAAAACACCATGAAGAAAACGCAGCCGCCACCCTCGCCGTCTCCCCCCGATTTCAACTGCCGGTAGGAGTTGTTGAGACAGAAAACAGCCGAGTCAAGCGGATGAAGGAGAAGCCGTTCATCGACATCCTCGTAACCATCGGAATCCTCGTCCTAGAAGCAAGAACTCTCAAAACAGCGACCACAACGGTCGACATCATGTCGGACCTCATCCCAGCACTCATCGAAAGCGGGGAAAAAGTTGCGGCATACGTTTCCGAAGCTTTCTGGTACGACGTCGGCACAACCGAAAAATACGAAAAACTCACCAACGAAATAGTTGACAACTACTTAAACACTCTTAAAACATCGGTGAAGCGTTAAAAATGTCGAAACCCTTTTTGTTGGAGTTGTCCGATGCGGCGGAGGCTTGCCACGACGGTTTCGGGGCGGCGACCGACGTGGATGTGTTGGTGGTTTTGTCGAGGCCCTTAGGGTTGGGTGAAGGGGCGAAGCTACGGGCTGAAGTCTTCAAAGCACTGCCGCGTGCACCGGCTAAACATCGCCGACCAACGCAGTTCCGCAGACGGTATTCCAAATTCATCCCGCAAACGAGCTTGTAATGGATTAACGTCAGAGATAAAAAATGCACACACCATCATATAGCATGGCCCTTGACGAGGAATCACGCAAAATCATACACGAGCGGAACTTCGCCTTCATCGCGACGGTTAACGCAGACGGCTCACCTCAGGTAACACCGGTCTGGATTGACGAAGAAGACGGGTATTTGCTTGTGAACACGGTCGTCGGCCGCGTCAAAGAACTAAACACCCGACGCGACCCACGAGTTTCGATAGCCATCGCAGACCGCCGCAACTTTTACCGATACCTCTACATACAAGGACTGGTCACCGAACGAATAACCGGCGAAAAAGCCGAAGAACACATCGACAAACTCGCCGTCAAATACACGGGCGACAAATTCAAATGGAGACGGCCCGGCGACCAACGCATCATCCTCAAAATCAGACCCGAAAAAGTACGCGTGTACACATAGAGACGACGACGTAAACATCAGCAACGACTTAATCCAACCATAACTTCTTAATGGCTTTGTCGATGAGGCTGGTGATTTAGGGTTTGGACAAAAGTCATCAAATTTTTTCTTAGTGGCCTACCTGATTTTGAGAGAACAATGGATGTTAAGTAAATCTTTGGGAAGGCTTCGAAAACGACTTGTAGGTGACAAGTGTTTCGTCGGCGGCGAGTTAAGTTTTCTCGCGATTCAAACTACGTTAGAAAACGAGTGCTCGAGACTATAAGCTCTAATGAATTGGATATTGGTTAAGTGGTTGTGGAGAAAAGTTCCGTCAAGGAGGAACTGAGGCGAAATCCTCGGATATCTTCCGAGTTCGGTAAATTTCGTTCTTGATAATAGGGAGGCCCGGAAGAATTCGAACGCTATTGCATGGAAATTTGTTGTAATGCTTGGTCAATATTACTCACATGAATTCCCAAGACCAACTTTGTCTTCAAGCAACTGATTATATCGCAGGTGCATGTTTCAGAAGATTTGAACGTGGGGACTCTTCCTTCTATCAGCTAATCAGTCACAAAATTAAGTTTAGGAATTTGTGGATTCGTGTAGAGTGGTGACCCCTCCCTGCTCGCTGCTACCTCGCG
>JANWZT010000041.1:252-9905 GCA_025054515.1 Candidatus Caldarchaeum sp. | reverse complement strand
CAGCAGACCAGACCGAACGGGTTGCGTTGCTGGGGGTGGTCGGCGTCGTCGCCTTCGCCGGTGTGGGGTTGGCGGCTTACCGGCTTGGACGGGGCGCCGTCAAAAGCGGTGAAAGGAAGGCACATTACGTGTGATGAAAGAAGTCGTAAAGGTTTCCTCCCTCACCAAAATCTACGGCGACCGCGTGAAGGTGGGCCCGATTTCGCTCACCATCCGCGAGAACGAGGTTTTTGGGCTGGTCGGGCCCAACGGTTCAGGAAAAACCACCACTCTTCGGGCTGTTCTCGGCTTGCTACGGCCCACGTCGGGAGAAGTCAAAGTATTTGGGTTGAGCCCCTTCGCCGTCCCCCAAAAAGTGAACCACCGAATAGGCTATTCGCCCGAAATTCCCGTCTTCCCTCCCTTCTTCTCCGCCGAGAAACTGCTTAAAACAACCTGCGTGATGAAAGGAATCACCGGAAAAGCCGCCGACCAGCAGGTCAAGCAGATTCTCGAGCTCACGGGTCTCGTCAACCACAGTCACCGCAAAGTCGGAAACTTCTCCAAGGGGATGATTCAAAGGCTTTCAATTGGACAGGCTTTAGTCGGCGACCCTCCGCTTCTCGTTCTCGACGAGCCGATGCTCGGCGTCGACCCCGTCGGAAGGGCCCACATCCGGGATGTTCTCGTCGAACTCAAGAAACAAGGAAAGACGATTCTGTTTTCGTCTCATGAACTTTACGAAGTTGAAAGGCTCTCCGACCGAATCGGCATGATTTACCTCGGCAGAACCGTTTTGGAGGAGGATGTTGGCAAACTCAGGACTTCGAAGAAGGCCGTCGCCGTAACCCTTTCCCGACCTGTCGAAAAAATTCTCCTAAGTGCTCTCCAAGAAATCGAAGGAGTCTCCGAAATCATAGCAGACGGAACAACCTTGAAGATAACCTGGGAAGGCAACATGGACCCGCGGGAAAAAATCGCCGAAAAAATTGTGGCGTCGGGGCGCGGTCTGCTGGAGATGCGGATGGTCGAACGATCTCTTGAAGACATTTTCATCGCCAAGGTGAAAGAAGGTGTCGACGGTTAGAGTTCTTGTATCGCTGACGGAATACGAAGTGCGGAAAAGCCTCGCGAGGAAAAGGGTGTTGATTCTTCTGGCTGTGACTTTTTTGCTGGAAGTCGGGCTTTATCTCGTGCTTACAAGGTTGCCGCCGGCTTTCGTCAACCCGTTTTCCAGCAGCATATGGGTCGTCGGAATCATCGCTCCATCAGCCGGGCTGGTGCATGTCCTCGCACTCACCATCGGCTCCGCAACATCGGCAGAAGAATACGAATCGGGAACCGCCGACTACTGGTTCACCAGACCAATACGCCGGCTCACATACTTCGCCGGCAAAACAATCGGAGGCATAGCCCTACTCCTGATATTCATATCGACCTATTCCCTCCTATCCGTCGCAATCTCATGGTACGCCTTCGGGCCTCAAACAAAAGTCGAACTACTTCCACTAGCTATAGCCGTCTCCGTGGCCGCGGCCATGCCTTTCTATTCTATCGGCCTCCTTTTCGGCGAATCGTTGAGAAGAAGCATGATGTCGACTGTTCTGAGCGGAACCGTCTTCTTCGCATCAGCTCTGATAGAGGGATACGCCAACATAGCAGCCGTGATTGGAAACGACCCATCACTTCTCGAGGCAGTAAAATACCTGCCAACATGGGCCGCCGCGGGCATCACATCCACCATCCTACTCGATTCGATGGGTCTCAACTTCTCCGTACCCGGTCCCGGGTTTTTCCTTTCCCGAGTAGGGGCGGAAAACCTGGTACTGGCCGCTGCGAATCTCATATCCTATTCGGCTGTGCCCCTGGCTCTGGCGTGGATTAGATTTAGATATAGCGACGTAACGAAGAGGGCTCAGTAAGTTAAGTTTTTTACGTCGGGCAAAGGTCAAGCCAGAGGATTATCAACCATGACGCAGGTGGTCCGAATAAAAATCACCAGCACGAACCTGACGAAGCTCGAACAAGTTTGCAGCGAAATAAAAGACATCGCCGAAAAAACCGGCACAAAAATCGCTGGCCCAGTTCCTCTTCCAGTCAAGAAACTCGTGCTACCGACACGGAAGTCTCCATGCGGTGAAGGAACCAAAACCTGGCGGAAACACCAAATGCGAATACACCGCAGACTGATAGACCTTGGAATCACGGACCAGAGAGTTATGCGTCAAATCATGAGAATCCAGATACCCGACGACGTCGCGATAGAAATGCAGGTCCAGACAAAATAAGGAAGGTTTCAGCCGTATTCAGTTATTTCTTTGACCACTCCGGCTGCTATGGTCATGCCGCTGTCTCTGATCGCGAACCTTCCGAGCTCTGGTGAAACGCTGGCTGGCTCAAGCGCTACCGGGTTCAAAGGCCTGAGACGGACAACTGCGACATCTCCTGTTTTGATGAAGGACGGGTTCTTCTCGGTTATCTGGCCAGTCCGCGGGTCCATCTTCTGGATGAGCTCGACGAACTTGACGGCTGTTTGCGCGGTGTGGATGTGGAGCACGGGAGTGTATCCGGCAGCTATGGCCGTTGGATGGTAGATGACGTAGATTTGACCGATGAATTCTTTCGCAACCGATATCGGTGTGTCGGGCTTTGTGACGACCATCCCCCTCGCCAGCTGGCTTTTTTCAACACCCTTCAACGCGAAGCCGATGTTGTCCCCCGGAATGGCCTGCGCAAGAGACTGATGATGCATTTCGATAGACTTTACTTCCGCTTTCAGCCCTCCCGGATAAATCGCCACTATGTCCCCGGGTTTCAGTATTCCCTGCTCAACCCTTCCCACCGGAACAGTACCTACCCCTTTAATCGAGTATACACCTTGAATCGGTATTCTCAGGGGTTTGTCCACCGGTTTTGGAGGTTCTTCCAACAGGTCGAGTGCTTCGATGAGCGTAGGGCCTGCGTACCAAGGCATGTTCTTACTTTTTTCGGTTAGGTTGTCGCCGAGCCAGCCGGAGACAGGGATGAAGTTGATTTTGGCGATGTTGTATCCGATGGTTTTTAGGAGGTCGCCCGCCATCTGCTTCACCTCATCAAATCGTTCTTTTGCCCAGTTGACTGAAGTGTCGTCCATCTTGTTGATCAAAACGACGAGCTGACGGATTCCAAGAACGAAGGAAAGGTAAGCATGTTCACGGGTTTGTCCGCCGGGGGCGATGCCCACTTCTGCTTCTCCTTTCTTTGCCGAGACGACGAGGACGGCGGCGTCTGCTTGACTGGCGCCCGTAATCATGTTTTTGACAAAGTCTCTGTGGCCCGGGGCGTCGATGAGCGTGAAGTAGAATTTCCGTGTTTCGAATTTTTGGAACGCAAGATCAATGGTCAGCCCTCTTTCCCTCTCCTCCTTAATTCGGTCGAGAACCCAAGCGTATTTGAAGCTCTCCTTGCCCAACTTCTTTGCCTCTTCTTCGTAGGTCTTGAGAGTTCTTTCGTCGATAGCGCCAAGCCGGTAGAGAAAATGTCCCATTGTCGTCGATTTGCCGTGGTCAACGTGTCCGATGACGACCAAGTTCAGATGTGGTTTTGCCGACATCGCTAAACAAGTCTATATTCCGACATATATATTCTGCCCCCAACAAAAAATGTTGAAAAAACGGGCGAAAAAAGCATCTTGCCCACTATATTCCCTTGATGAGTTGTCTTCAGTGTTTGTGGCCGTGTCCGTCTTTCGCATGTTCGGGGGCCGTTACATCAAAATGGATGACCCGCCCGCTTTCCATTTTGAGATGAACGTGGAAGCTTTCATATCTATCGAGGTCTCCGAAAACCATTATGTGGTATCCTTCCCCCTCGACCCCTCTCATCTTTACCGTGCTAAGCGCGTCAACGCATATACGGTCGACCCTAACCATCTTCATCACGTCTTTTTCCATGACGGTCTTGTGCAACTCGGTCTTCAGCTTGACTTCACCCATCCGCCCTTCACCAATCACCTCGGCGTCCACGACACAGTCACGGAAGAGACCCCGATTATGCAGGTTCAAGAAAATACCGCCCGCCTGCGTCCCCTTCCGCATCGTCACGTCTGAAACCTCAAACGCCGGAACAAACACCAAATAAACCCCAAGAACAACCGCTACCGCCAACACCGACCCCAACACGATGTAAATTAACTTCATCAAGTCGGCATAGGGGCTGAAAAATTTATACCTTAGCCAAACTCTCGAAAATTAAACTCACCCTAAATTTCCTAAACTTCCTCCTTGCCCTAAACTCCGCCTCCACAATCAAAGTCGGAAATGCCCTGCAAAGCCATACAGTCTAAGGAGGCCCGGCCATGCGAAACTCATTGGCCAGCCGCTTGACAATCTGAGGAAATAACCAAAAATAAGCCGCGCGATTGTTTTCTGTCTTGATGTCGGGAGGTTGGCCGCCAATTGACCGAAGTTGATTTGATCATTCGAGGTGGAAAGGTGGTCTGTTGTGCTGACGGCCCTTTCTATTTTCCGGGTTTCGTCGCGGTTTCCGATGGATGTGTTGTGAAAGTTGGCTCGGGGGAGCCGATGGGCCTCACCGCTCAGAAGGTTGTGGATGCGTCTGATGCGGTTGTCATTCCAGGTCTTGTTTCAGCCCATGACCATATGTACGGCGTTCTCGCGCACGGCATTCCCGTCAAAGTCGCGGTCACGGGTTTTTGGGATTTTCTGAAGGATTTCTGGTGGCCGTATGTCGAGGACAGGCTTGACAAACGCCTTGTTGAAGCGGCTGTCCGGCACGCCGCGGTGGAAAGACTCAAGACGGGGACGACATGCGTCGCAGATATTCTCGAAGCGCCCTTTGCTTTGCCCGGTGTGCTCGATGTCGAAGCCGGAGTCTTGGAGGAAGCGGGGTTACGCGGCATTCTTTCTTTCGAAGCGACGGAAAGAGTCAGCAGAGAAAACGGATTGAAAGGCCTTGAGGAAAATGATTCTTTCATCAAAAATATGAAGGCCCGAAATGGTCTCGTAAAGGGCATGCACTGCATCCATACGACTTTCACGTGTTCGCCCGAATTCATCAGACGATGTCGGGAAGACGCCGACAAAACCGGAGCTGGAATACACATTCATTTCGAAGAAGGAATCTACGAAACCGAGGAAGCTTTGAAAAGATACGGGAAATATCCCGCTGAATTATACGAGGAGTTGGGTTTTTGGGGACCCGATGTTCTCGCTTCCCAGTGCGTCAAAACTACAGCCCGGGAGCTGGATATCCTCGCACGCAGAGGTGTCAAAGTTTCCCACCAGCCTTTAAGCAATGGCGAAGTGGGGGGAGGCATAGCACCAGTTCCCGAAATGTTGGAAAGGGGGATGACTGTTTGTTTGGGGACCGATGGTTTTATCGTCGACATGTTCGAAGTCATGCGGAATACGTGGCTTCTTCACAAGGCAGCGAAGGAAAACGCCGGCGTGATGCCAGCCCAAACCGTCTTCAGGATGGCGACGGAGAACGGTGCGAAGGCCCTCGGCATCCATGCGGGAAAGATAGAAGAAGGCCGTAGAGCCGATATCGTCGTGATTCGCAACCGTTTTCCCACACCCGTTACCTCCGAGAACGTCATCTCTCAGCTGGTGGTTTACGCGAGCGGTTCTTGGGTCGACACCGTGATAGTCGACGGAAAAATCGTCGTCAAAAACGGGCAATCGACACGCGTTGACGAAGAAAAGGCAAAGAAAGAATGTTTCAAGGCAGCTGAAAAACTGTGGGAAGGTGTTTGACATGAGGGTAGGCCTTTACTTCACCTCCAGCGTTCCTCTACGCGACGAAATTCTCTACGCGAAGCTTGCGGAAAGAAACGGGTTCACCAGCATTTGGCAAGGCGAGTCGAGAACTTTTCGTGATTCGACGGTTTCAGTCGCGGCTCTCGCGGCTTTCACCGAGAAAATCAAGCTTGGGACGGGTGTGTTACATACTTGGACGCGGAACGTCGTCACGCTGGCAACCACCTTCACCACGTTGGACGAGCTGTCCAACGGCAGGACCTGTCTCGGCATAGGTGTTTTGTGGGAGCCGATGGCCTCCAAAATAGGAATCAAACGCGAAAAACCTCTTCAAGCCATGCGTGAGCATGTCGTGGTTTTGAAGAAGTTGTTCAAAGGGGAGGAGGTGTTTTTCGAAGGGGAGTTCGTTAAAGTGCGCGGCGTGAGGCTGGAGCGGGTTCCCACGAATGTTCCCGTCTATGTAGGGGCGACGGGTTTTAAGATGATGGAGCTCGCCGGCGAAATCGCCGACGGAGTTTTGCTCAACTATCTCGTTTCGCCGGAATACAACAGGAAGGCCGTTGAATTCATCGCTGCAGGCGCCAGAAAATCTGGGCGAAAAATAATGGATGTCGACCGGCCGCAGCTACTCGCCATCTCTTATTCCGCGGATTTGGAGAAGGCCTTCTACATGGCTCGTCTTATGGTGGCTGAATATTTGGCGATGGAGCCGCATATAGCGTTGGCTTCGGGTGTTCCTGAGAAGCTCACAAACGAAATACGGGAAGTTACAGGCGGATGGCCGACGACCGACGACAAGCTCCGCCAAGCCGTCGAAATTGTGCCGGAGAAAGTCGCCTCAGAACTGATGGCTGTCGGCGACATAGAAACATGCAGAAAAAAAATCCGCGAATACGTCGATAGCGGTGCGACGGAGCCCCTTCTCTATCCCGTAACAGGCGAAGTTCTGCCTATCCTTCATCATTTCGCGCCTACATCGTTTTGAGAAGGTCGATGCTTGGGTCGACTTTCGACAAAATTCTTTCCAGATGTTTGTTGGCCTGTTTGATGACGTGTTCTTCGTCCAGCGTAAGCACTTGTTTGTCACGGACGACGAATTTTCCGTCTACCATGACGTCTCGGACGTCTTCCCCGGATGCGGCGTACACCAGCAGAGATACGGGGTTTGAGATCGGCGTTACCGATGGCCTTTTCAAGCTGACGACCACGATGTCGGCTTTCTTCCCCTTTTCAAGGCTTCCCAGCATGTTGAGCTTCCCCATCGCCCGGGCGCCGTTTCTCGTCGCCATCGTCAACACATCCCAAGCTGAAATCACCGTTGGGTCGAGCGTCCTAACCTTCTGCAGACAAGCCGCCATCTTCATTTCACGGATCATGTCGTAGCTGTCGTTGCTCGGGCCACCGTCGCATCCCAGCCCCACGTTAACACCAAGCCGGAGCATGTCCGAAACAGGAGCTATCCCCGAACCAAGCTTCATGTTGGAAGAAGGACAGTGGGCAACCGTCGTGCCCGTCTCGGCGAATTTCCTCATATCATCTTCGTTAAGCCAGACGCAGTGGGCGTAGACACGTCTTTCACCCAGCATGTTAAACTTCTCCAGGTAGCCGGCGACACCGGTGCCGTATGCTTTCCGATAGTATTCAAGGTCCTCCCTGACCTCCGCCACATGATTCGTGATGCCTGTGTCATATTCTCTCGCGATTTCAGCGGCTTCGTAGAACAGGCTATCCGAAACCGCTCCCGCACTCCTCAAACCAATCCATACGTTGATGCGGCCGTCGGCTTGGCCATTCCACTTTTTATGCATCTGCTTGAACTCTCTTATGCATTCTTGCCCGTCTTCTATCATCGAAGCCGGCATGATGTTTTCCTCGGTTGCGTATCCTTTCATGTCCATGAATGTCTTCGACAAAACCCCTCTGATGCCCGATTGCTTGACGACCTCCGCTATCCCGTCAAACCCGTACCGACTATGTAGATGGATTTCGATGAAGGCCGTCGTTCCGGTTTTGAGCATTTCGAGGATGCAGAGGGCGGCGCTCGCCTTCCCGTCCTCTCTGTCGTAGACGCCAAGAAACCTCCAGACCCAGTCCCTTAACCACGGAATTAGTGTCAAGTTATCGGGTACCACGCCCCGAAGCAAAGCCTGCGCTAAATGGACGTGTGTGTCGACAAGCCCCGGAATAATCAAGCAACCTGTCGTGTCCACCACTTCAGCCCCAGCCGAATAAGGCAGCACCTCATCCCGTGAGCCAACCATTTCAATTCGGTCTCCATCCACCAACACACATCCATCACGGATGATTCTTCGACTGCCGTCGACAGGGACTATGAATCCTCCTTTCAACAAATATCTCGTCATTCACGAACAAACGGCTGAGTGGGTAAATAAGTCTATGCCGCCATCAGCTTTCCCCCAACTCGGCATAAGAATTTTTACTTGAAGATTCCTTTTTCTTTACCCCTCTTCATGATGGATAGAGCTACTTCGGCGGCCCTGAGGAGAATTTCCCTTTCTTTTTCGTCGATAAGCCCGAGTTGTTGGGCGAGCTGGGAGTTGGCGACGATTTTGAGGTTTATCATGGCGTTTCCCACGCTGGAGCGCAGGACTTCGATTTTCTGCTCCTCCGACCATTTTCCCGGCGACATCAAATCCGATTTAACCTCGTCCGGCGCTTGTCTATAAGCTGATTCATGTTACAACCCCCACGAAACCACTTTCAACGGCCTGACGACGATGAAAGGAGCTTCGCCCTCGTTCCACGGATTTTTCCGGACCCAAGCGAATTTTTCGTAGAATCGCCGGTACATTTCGCGGAATTCAGGCCCTTTCTCGAGGATATACGCTTCACCTACAACCATGACGGCTTTGTTGGGTTTGTACCGGTCGACGACAAGCGATACCTTGTTGTTTTTCTTGATATTCGATAGTTTTTTGGTGCCGTAGTCTGTGGCGATGTAGAATTTGTTATCGGAGAAGATATAGGCGACCGGCACGACATGTGGTGTTCCTTTTTCGTCTGCAGTAGCCAGCCTGCATAGCTCGTTAGACTCGATAAACTTTTGCTCTGCAGGAGATAACTTGACCACGAATGAAAATGGAGATGGCTTTTTAAAAACGTCTTGGTTCAGAGAGGTGTATGTTCATCACGGAGCCTCGACGGCTCTCTGAACAGGTCAGTCTCATCATCCAGTATTATTTTATGGCTGGTTTATTTAAGGTGTGACCGTGAAATACATGCGTCGGTTGGTTTTTCCCTTGTTTTCGAGCTTGGATACAAATATTTGGCCTACTTCAGATGTGTTGTGGACGTGAGGCCCTCCGTCGGCCTGTATGTCGATACCCTCGATTTCGACTATTCTTAGGATTGGAATGTCCGGCGGAAGCCGGCCCGCGAGCTTCACCATTCCCGGCGTGTTGAGTACTTTTTCTCTTTCCATATAGTAGATTTTGACTGCATGGCCTTCTTCGAGTTTTTTGTTGGTTTCTTGGACAATTTGCTCCATCAAGGTTCTGTCGAAGTTTTCGAGGCTGAAGTCGACGCGGGCGTTATCGAACGAGATGTTGTTGCCGGTGATTAAAGCTCCTGTCTTCTGGACCATGTGGGCGGCGAGAACGTGAAGACCCGTGTGCAGCCTCATTAGCCTGTATCTCTTCTCCCAGTCGATAGAACATTCCACAAATGAGCCGGCGGCAGGCACCGGGCCTTCCAGACGATGAACGACACCCGATTCGCCGAACGATGCTTCGACAACCTTGGCCTCGCCCCCCGCGAACTTCATGATTCCGACGTCGGAAACAAGGCCTCCGCCCCTTGGATGGAAATAGGTCTGGTCAAGCAACACCCATTCGTCACCTGCCTCCAAAACAGAGGCCGAAAACGATGTGACGTAGGAGTCGTCGAGGTATAGGA
>JANWZT010000041.1:0-242 GCA_025054515.1 Candidatus Caldarchaeum sp. | reverse complement strand
GTTTACGCAAGATTACGAACAGCATTTCCGCGGTGAAAGCCGTTGTTTGACGGGTGACGTTGACACATTCGACTGCGAATCTTACGAGGCCTTTCTGCTGACTCGAAGTCTCTTTCTTTTCCACAACCCGTGCGATGGCCTTTATCGCGTCGCCCGGGCTGGTCGATGATTTAAAATTTAGCTTGTCGACTGCAGCCAGCGCCGTGATGTGGTCAAACAGCCCCGATTGATAGAGGAGGCCG
>JANWZT010000040.1 GCA_025054515.1 Candidatus Caldarchaeum sp. | reverse complement strand
AAAACCGCTTACCTACCCAAGCTCGGCGGCCTCTCCAACCATTCCACTTTCCTGACATCGGCCTTCTTCGTCGGAGCCATGGCCATAACGGGTGTCCCGCCCATGAACGGCTTCGTCAGCAAATTCCTCGTCTTCCAACTCCTTCTCGAAAACGGCCTACTGCTCGTCTTCATCGTAGCGTTTTTGGGGGCTTTGATGACGTTATTCTATTCTTTCAGGCCTTTCATCAAAATCTTCTGGGGCGAAACCATCACGAAGCCGACAAAACCCATCACACCTTCCTACGTCATGCCCATCGCGTCGCTCGCCTTCCTCTGTCTCTTTTTCGGAATATTTGCCGGGCCTTTGGTCGAGCTGGCGAACGCCGTCGGCGAACAGGCAGCAGACCCATCTCAGTACTACCAAGCCGTTGAAAAGGTGAGAACACGGTGAAAAAATATCCACTCATGATACTGTTGATGACCCCGGTTTACATGCTGTTGAAGGGAAGCATTTCCGCTGTTTCATTTCTCGAGGGAATCTTGTTTTCATCTCTCGCGCTTCTGGCCACGAGAACCGTCGTCAAACCTGAAATAAAGGAGACGTTGCCGGGGCTGCTGAGACGGATTCCAGCCCTAATGGTCTACATCCTCTACTTCTCGAAAGAAGCGCTTCTCGCCACGTTTGACCTGATCTACCGATGTCTACATCCAAAGCTTCCCATCTATCCGGGAATCGTCGCCGTCGACATACTTGGGATAGGTGATCTTCACGCGGCCGTGGTCAGCAACACCCTCAACCTGACGCCGGGAACTCTCGCGATAGACGTCGACATGAAACGGAAAATCATCTACGTCCACACAATCAACGCCAAAGACCTCGAGCTCACCAAGAAGAGGATAAAAAACGTTGAAAAATATGTGGCGAGGGTTGTGAAATGATTTTCCTCGTCGCGATGGTTTTTCTCACCGCGTTGATACCGTTCGTCGTGTATAGTTTTTTAAAGGCCCGGATTTTGGTCGATAAGGTTGTTTCGCTCGAGACGCTGGTTTTCATCGTGACGGCCGTTTTGATTTTGAACGCTTTCCACAGCGGTTCATCGGTTTACATCGACGCGGCTTTGGTTCTGTCGGTTTTCGGCTTCCTTTCGACGGTCGCCATCGCAAAATATCTGGAAGAGGGGAACGTATTTGCTTGAAATATTGTCCATGATTTTCCTCGCCTTCGGGATGCTGGTCTACGTCACCGGCATCGTCGGCATCCTACGTCTCCCAGACGTCTACAACCGGCTTCACGCCATAACAAAAACATCTTTCATCGGCGTGTTGTCGATCATCCTTTCGGGCGTGGTCTATTATGGATACAGCCCACTCAGCGTCAAAGCCTTGGCGATAGCTCTTTTCCTCACCATCACGTATCCGGTGGCGGGCCATCTTCTGGCGAGAGCGGCCTACCGAACAGGTGTTCCGATGTCGGAGAAAACCCTCCACGACGAATACAGAACCCTGCTGAAGCTAACCGAAGAAGAGAAGAACCAAACCGCCTAAACTATGTGCAGCGTTTATTCGGAAGTGCGTGGTTTTGAAGTAAACTCTATCGGTATGGCTTTTCTGTCGATGAGAAGCTGGACGAACCTGCTGTAGGAACGTGTTTTTTCTCCGTGTGGATGGACGGCGGCGACGGTCTGGCCGGCTCTGGCTTGGTTTTCCACCTGAGTGGCCATAACGTCGAGGTAGAATTCCGTCGATTCGTTGGCTGTTCTGAATTCGGGAATCAAAACCAAGCCATACCCCTCTTCGATGAACCTGTTCAACTCGCCGCTTTCTTCATAAGCCATTTCGAGGGGTGCGACGATGTTGCGACCTGACCTCAAATCTTCGTCAACAGCTTTGAGAAAGCTGTATTTCTTCAAGTCTATGGTGGAAGGGTTTAACCCCAGCTCGGCCGCTGTTTCGGCGAAAGCCTGTTCTAAAGTTTTCGGATAAAGAGATGTGTGTTCACCCCTTTTTCCGGGGTAGATGAGAGGCGGAGGCAGGTCGTAGTATGAAGCGTGGAAGGCTTCGAGAGCTTTGACAAGTTCTTCGCTCCACACACCCATCCCGGTTTTTACGTTTTTCGAAAAATCTACGTCCCTGGGTTTTCCACCCCACGAGCCGTCGCTCTGCGTCTCCCGATAGGCACACGACGGACTCAGCCCCAACCCAACCAACTTAACGCTGCTGACGTCTTCCATCCTCAATATGTCGGCGACCGAAGACGCCAATTTCCGGCAAAAACTCCTGTACATCGCGTTGTCATATTGTTCCTTGACGAACCACCATCTTCTCAATCCGAGATACACGGCTTCGGGACAGGGAAGCTGGATGAACTTCGGACGGTTAGCATAGAGGGCTTCGAGAACGACTTCAACGACACCACGCCAAACGGAGATTCCGGGAGCTCTTACGTTCATGTTTAGGTTGCAGTGATGCAAAAGAAGCATGTCGACCATGTCATAGACTGTGTTGCTGTTGCAGTTAATATGTCTGTGGATGCGCGGTCGGTTTATGGTTTGCTTTTTGAGATGAGGTTTTTGATGTATTCGGGTTTGAGGGGTGTTTGGTCGACTGTTACGCCGAGGTGGGCGAGGGCGTCTTGTACGGCGTTGGCGAGTGCGGCGGGTGCTGCGATTGACCCGCCTTCTCCCATTCCTTTGAACCCGCCGGGCTGTGGCGAAGGTGTTTCCATGTGCTCGATGTTCATGTCGAACATTTCCATGGCTGACGGGATGAGGTAGTCGGCGAAAGTGCTCGTCAGCAGCTGGCCGTTTTCGTCGTAAACCAGCTCCTCATAAACCGCTCCTCCGACTCCGTGGGCCACCGCTCCGTGAATTTGGCCATAGAGGGTTAGGGGGTTGAGGACACGGCCGCTGTCGTCGAAGATGTGGTATTCGAGGACTTTGAATTTGCCGGTTTCGGGGTCGATTTCGACGACGGGGATGTGGACGGCGTAGCTGCATGTTGTGAAGGCCTTAGGCTCGTAATGGGCCGTTACTTCGAGGCCGGGTTCGGTGTCGGGCGGCAGGCGTGTGGGCTGTCTCCAAGCAATCTTCGCCACTTCGGCTAAGGTGATGAACCTTTCGGGAGCGTCTTTGACGTAGAGCCTGCTTTCGGATGCTTCGATATCTTCGGGGCTGGCTTCGAGCAAGTGGGCCGCGATGCGCTTGATTTTCGTGAGAAGGGTTTCGCTCGCTTTTATGATGGCTCCGCCGACGGCGACGGTGCTCCGGCTGGCCCAAGCCCCGAATCCGTAGGGACATGTTTTGCTATCGCCTTCAATCACCGTAACGTCGTCCATTTTGACGCCGAGATAGTCGGCTGCCAGCTGGGCGTAGACCGTGTAATGGCCCTGTCCCTGACTCGCCGTCCCCGTCAAGACAACGACTTTTCCTTCGGGCTCGATTCTTATGGTCGCGGAATCGTAGCCGCCGACCTCCCATCCAAGGCCTTTGTCGAGCCTTTCGCTGCTCGGCGTCGTGTATTCTACGTACATGGCCAACCCTATTCCGACGAGCCTTCCCTGCTCCCGTGCTCGCTGCTGCATCTGCCGTAGCTCGCGGTATTTGGCGAGTTTGAGGGCTTCTTCAAGGGCTTTGGGGTAGTTGCCGCTGTCGTAGACGATGTTGTGGATGTTTTTGAAGGGCATGGCTTCGGCTGGGATGAGGTTCCGTCTCCTGATTTCCGCCGGGTCGAGGCCCAGCGAACGGGCCGCGTCGTCCATCAACCTCTCCATCACAAAAGCCGCGACGGGCCTTCCAAAGCCCCGGTGAGGCGAATAAGGCGCTTTGTTGGTTGCGACGCAGAAAACATCATACTGATAAGCGTCAAAAACATAGGGCCCGGGAATGGCGGCCATCGTAACCATCACCGGCTGGGTTTCAGTCCAGAAGGCTCCGTAGACGCCGATGTCGGCGATGACTTTGTCGCGGATGGCGAGAAGTTTTCCGTCTTTCCTGAAGGCGGCTTCAACGTAGTGAACCTGCTGACGTTCGTGGCCGCAGACGAGCATGTGCTCCGTCCTTGTCTCCACCCATTTGACGGGCCTGCCGAGCTTCATCGCAAGCTGGATTGTGGCAACTTCTTCGGGCCAGACACTTGACTTTGGCCCGAAACCACCTCCCACGTCGGGAGCTATCACGCGTATTTTATTTTCGGGATAGTTCAACGCTTGAGCAAGGTAGGTTTGGAGGACGTGGGGAAACTGGGTCGAATCCCAAACCGTCAGCTCGCCGCGGGCTGTGTCAAAGTCGGCGACCAATCCCCGGCCTTCGATCGGCGTCGGAGCATACCTCTGGTTGACGTATCTCCGTTTGATGACTATGTCGGCTGATGCGAAAGAACGCTCTACGTCGCCGGCCTTGAAGCCGTAGTTCATGATAACGTTGTCCCCCCATTCTTCGTAGAGCAGGGGGGCGTCTGGTTGAAGGCCTTTTTCCGCGTCGACGACCGGCGGCAGAGGCTCGACCTGAACGTCAACGAGGGAAACGATGTCGGGGACGCTGTATCTGTTTTTGGCGGCGATTGCGACAACCGGTTCTCCGACAAACCTCACCTTGCCTCGTGCGAGCGAGAACCTCGGCACCTGTCGCAGGCCTTTGTATTTCATCCAGCTGGGAAGCGGTGCGGCTTCTTCCGGCAAAAGCGCGGCGACGAAGTCGGGATGCTTACGTGCTTCCGATAAGTCGATGGAGACTATTCGGCCGTGGGCGTAGGTCGACCGGACGAAACCTGCGTAAAGCATGTCGGGTAGCTTGATGTCGTCGACATAACGGCCCCGGCCGGTCAAAAGTATCGGGTCTTCACGACGTTTGATCGGCTGGCCGACGTATCTCGCCATCAACCACCACCGTATGTTACAGTGAATTGTTGCTTGGCTTTTTTCCTTTCCATGTTACAGAGGTTCGCGGCCGCTATTGCGTAGACTTTGGTGCACGCGATGAGGTTGGGGATGTAGAGGGTTCCACGCATTTCTTTGCCCGGGCCTCCGGATGGGCCGTAGTTGACGGCGACGACGCCGTTCCGCGTCAAAACGTTGGCATCAGAAGACCATGAAAACACAACTCTTTCCGCGGGCGTGCCGAAAATTTGGCGATGGCCTTCGTCGATGGCTTTGACGACTGCTGCTTCTTCGGGAACATGAGCCCACGCGTCGCTGACGTAGATGTCAAGCTCCGGCTTGAAACCATGACGCCTTTCAACTTCAGCCAACATCTCCTCCAAAGCCTCCTTCACGTCAACAGCCGAATATGGCGGAGGATACCGGAGGTCGACGTATAGGTTGCAGAACCACGGAGTCCTCGAACAACGCCAAGGCCATCCACCTTCGATCGAGCCGACGTTGACGGTAGGCTTTACGCCGTTGAAGCTAAACCTTTCCTGATATTTCGGAATCCATTCTTCGAGGACGTTGATGACGCGGTTCATCTTCAGGATGAGGTTCGTCACCCCCGTGGAATGGGCTGTGTGAACCATCTGGCCCTTGAGGTACATTTTGGCCCAGACGGAGCCGAAATGCGTCAGCATCAACCGCAGCCCCGTCGGCTCGCCGAGAACAGCAAAATCCGTCACGCCGCCGTGGGTCACGAGATAGGCCGTGCCCGTCCCGTACCCTCTGTACTGAGGCCCACGGTACTGGTCGACCTGCGTCTTCTCTATTTCACCGACCACTCCTGCAATCATGATGTCGCCCTTCAACTCGACGCCCGCTTCCTGCAACGCCTCAACAGCGGAAACATAGGCCGCCAACGCCCCCTTCATATTGAAAACGCCCATCCCGTAAAGCCAGTCTCCTTCTCGGTAGGCCCACGGAGGCTCCAGACGGTAGACCGGCGAAATGGCCTTCAGAATTTCAGCCGGCTCGCGTGGAGAAAAAGATGTATCGAGATGGCCGTTGAACATCAGCGAAGGCCCGCCGCCTTTTCCCGGCAAAACGCCAACCGCGTTAAGTCGTCCCTGCTCAACCTCCTGAAGCTTGACACGCATCCCCACCTCCTCCATCATCCTCGCGTACGCCTCGGCGCATTCCCCCTCAAAGCCGGTAGGGCTTTCGATGTTGGCTAGGTCGAGAGTCCGTTTGATGGTTTTTTCGACGTCTATTTTTGACAGGACGTCCTGTGTTGTGGCGGTCATTTAGGCACCCGGCATCGAAAATCCGCCGTCACAGATGACGACGTTGCCCGTCATGTGGATGGCGTCGTCGGATGCGAGGAAAAGCACCACGGGGACGATGTCCTCGGGTTTTCCGATGCGTCTGAGAGGAGTGTGTTCGACGACCCATTTCCGTCTTTCGGGCGTCCAGTCAGGCCTTTTCAACAAGGCCTCGGTTTCCATGTACCCCGGCGCGGCGGCGTTGACCCTGACCCAGGGGGCGAAAGCGTGTGCGTAGGATTTGGTGAGGCCCAGGACACCGTATTTGGATGCGGCGTACTGCGGGGCCCTTGGGCTGCCGGTGCTGATGACGTTGGAGCAGATGTTGACGATGCTGCCTCTTTTCCGCTCGAGCATCCGCGACCCGACCTCATGCGTCATAAACAAAGTTCCCTTGATGTCGACGGCGAGGACGTGGTCGATTCGTTCCTCCGTGATTTCACGCCAAGACATCTGGCCCGGAGCCGTGTCGCCGACGTTGTTTACCAAAACATCTATCGGCCCAAACTCCCGCCAGACCTTTTCCACGGCCTGCTTAACCTCGTTCCATTTAGTAACATCGGCTTTGACGACGTAGGCTTTCACACCAAGCTCCTCAATCTGTTTCGCTGTTTCACGCGCCGACTGCTCCGAAGTATTGTAATGGACGACAACGTTTCCGCCTTCACGGGCGAAAGCCAAAGCGATCAACTGCCCAAACCCACGGCCCGCACCGGTCACCATACAGTTCAAACCCTCAAACCGCCGACCCGGCTTCACAACACGACGCTCAACAGAAACCTCGCCTTCGATTTTTGGTTCAGTAGGAAGACGACCCCAGCTCATATGACATATACCGACAATAAGCATCACTTAAAGACTAATTCGGCCGACATCTCATACGGGCAGAAATTTTCACAATTAAATCGTACCAAATCCGATAGACTTCGTGACGGATAGGAATCAATTTTTTGGAAAAAGGATGACGCGTAGGAAAGCAGTAAGCAACGCGGTTGCTGCAGGCGTGGTCGCGGGAGTAGGTCTCGCCGCCGGGGTCGGTGGATATGTCCTCGGCAGTTCCTCTTCGCCGACGAGAGTAGTAACAGAGACGACGACCACAACCAGGACCACGACGGTCGCTCAACAGCCGCAACCGCCCGTGAAAGCGGGCTATATATACGTCGGACCAAGAGGAGACTATGGATGGTCGCATTCCCACGACCAAGGAAGGTTGTGGGCTGACCGGCAGATGCCGACAGCTTCGAGTGTAATTTTAGAATCAGTTCCAGAGGCCCAAGTAACCGGAGCGATGCAAACCCTCATCAACCAAGGCGTTAACCTCATCATAGGTACCTCATTTGGATACATGGATGCTATGGCTGAGCTTGCGGAGAAAAACCCGAATGTTTACTTTGTTCATATCAACGGGTTCAGGGCCGGCGTTCTCGGCAACGCACCGCAGAACATGTCGGTAGCGGACGTTAACACCTACCAAATATACTATCTGGAAGGACTTGCCGCAGGAGCTGTTACGAACACGGGCTCGGTGGGTATCATCGGCTCCTTTCCAGCACCGGTCATTACCCGACTCGTCAACGCATTCGCCCTAGGAGCCCGATACGCCTACAAGAAAAGAACAGGCAAAGAAATCAAGGTAAACCTTGTGTGGCTGCTTTCGTGGTTCGACCCGGGAAAAACAAGGGTTGCAGCCACGAGCTTAATTGAGTCGGTGAACGCCGACGTCCTCAGTTACGCGGAAGACTCGCCAACGACCCTCCAAGTCGCCGAAGAATACACGACAACGCGGGGAAAAAGAGTGTGGAGCTTCAGCCACTACAGCGACATGACTTCCTACGGCCGCAACGCCCATCTGACTGGCCACATCGTCAACTGGGGCACGGTCTACCTCGATTTCTACCGAATGGTCGCGACAAAAACGTGGCAGTCCGTTGACATCTGGGCCAAGCTCGGCGACTACCTACCATCTAGAGCGGCCCTGCCCGTAGACCAAAGCACCTTAGGAAAGCCCGAAGGAGCTGTCTACATGGCTCCGCTACATCCCGCAGTTCCATCCGACTGGGTCAACGCAATCAAAACACGATACGAACAGATGAAAGAATCCATCTTCGAACCATTCAGCTCAGAGGCCAACTTGGACGAGCCGATAAGAGATTCATCCGGCCAAGTGCGAGTAAAAGCAGGCGAAAGAGCAACCCGCCAGCAGATAATGAATATGGACTGGCTAGTCGATATTATAGTGTCAGCACAATGACCGACGAGGCCGACATTCTAATCAAGAAAATCCACGCCGTCACCTTAGATGATCAAAGGCCTGTGCTCAAGGATGTAGATATCGCTGTAAAGGGGGGAGTCATAGATAAGATTGGAGTCGGAATAAGATGCGATGCAAAAACAGAAATCGATGGTCGCAGAAAAATAGCTCTTCCGGGGTTGGTTGACGCACATACACACTGTTTTCAGATTTTTCTCCGTGGAGCGTTGAGTATTAAGGAGTTGAACATTCATCCCATATGGCTCAAGGTATTGATTCCGTTCGAAGCAGAGATGCCTTTTGAAGAGGGTCGGGTAAGCGCTCAGCTCGCCTGTTTAAACATGATAAAGAAGGGAATCACCTCTTTCGCCGACGCTGGCGGGCCTTATCCAGAAACCCTTGCTGAAATAGCTTATCAAGCAGGACTCCGCGCGAGAATCACAGGTTCAACCATGGACAGGGGGCCGGAAAACTATCGTCGTACAGTTGAACATAACAGAAACCTGCGTAAAAAATGGCGGGACGGCCGGGTGCAAGGATGGTATTCGATCAGGCAGGTATTGACGTCGAGCGACGAACTAATATCGGATACCTTTAAAGCTGCTGCAAAAGACGGCTCTGGAATCCACATCCACCTGAATGAAGAATTTTCAGAAATTGAGCATTCGTTGCAGAGGTGGGGGATGCGCCCCATCGAATATCTTTACTCGAAAGGTTTTCTGGGCGAAAACGTTTTGGCCGCCCACTGTGCGTTCCTAAACGATGCTGAAGTAGAAGCTTTGGCGCGAACAGCAACGAAAGTGGCTCACTGCCCGATGATAAACTTGGCTTACATGACTTTCCCAAAAGTTCCCCGCTTGCTTCAGCTTGGAGTCGATGTCGGCTTAGGTTCGGACGGAGGCAGCTACAGAGGGCTCGACCTCTTCGTCGACATGAACGTTGCGATGGCGGCGCTGACAGCTTATTTCGGCACCCCTTATTACGACTTCAGCGTCATGTCGTCGACGACGCTTTTGAAAATGGCCGCATACCACGGCGCCAAAGCAATTGGAGAATCCAACCTCGGAATTTTACGGGAAGGATACAAAGCCGATATAATCACTGTGGACCGGTCGCAGCCACATCTCACCCCACTTCACGACCCGTCTTCATTGCCCCTATTTGCAACAGGCTCCGACGTGGCTGACGTGATAATCGACGGCAAAATGGTAATGCACAGCCGGAAAGTGCTGACGATTGACGAAGAAAAAATAATGGAAGACGCCGAAGAAATCGCACCGAGTTCCTTTGAAAGAATCACAAAACTCGTTAAAAAGTAGCCCGGGCCGGATTCGAACCGGCGTCCTCGGGGTTCTCCTCACGCGAGATCCAGAGCCCGAGATCCTTGGCCCTTCCGACCAGTTTGGCCGCTAGACGACCGGGCTGCGAATATTGGTGGGTTTGGGTGTTTATAGGTTTAGTGTTTTTTGAATATGGGTAGGATGCCGAGGTAGAAGACGTCTTTGTGATGTTCGCCTTCAACCAGTACCGTGG
>JANWZT010000003.1 GCA_025054515.1 Candidatus Caldarchaeum sp. | reverse complement strand
CTTGCCATTGGAATTTCTAAGCGGGTTATCACCCCGAGCGTGGAGATTAAACAAGCCCTAACAAATAGATGGAAGATTCCGCCAAGTAAGGTCGTGGTTATTCGGAATCCTGTTGACGTAGAAAAAGTGTCCGTCATGGCGGAAGAACCGCTCGACAGCCGTGATTCTCAACTATTTTCGGAAAATTTGCCAGTCATACTTAGTGTGGGACGCCTTCACCGTTCGAAGGGGCATTGGCATCTGATCCGGATATTCAAGAAAGTAAATCAGCAAATTCCAGAATCAAGGCTTGTATTGGTAGGCGATGGTCCGTTTGCGATGTATCTGGTGGGACTCGCTTCGCGACTAGAACTTCAAAACAAGGTTTTTTTTCTTGGATGGCGACCGAACCCCTTCAAATACATGTCCAGAAGTCGTCTTTTCTGTCTTCCGTCTCTTTTTGAAGATCTCCCAAATGTCGTTCTGGAGGCCCTATCGTGTGGTCTACCTGTCATGTCAAGTGATTGCATAAGCGGACCCCGCGAAATACTCGCACCTTCCTCCCAAAGACCAAAACATCTCTTTAAGCCAGAGTACGGTGAATATGGAATTTTGATGCCTGTTTTTGACGGCAAGATGCATGGACCGGATTCTCCCTTAACGTGGCAAGAGGAGATATGGGCTGATGAAATCGTCCGAGTATTGAACGATGAATCGATTCTGAGAATTTATAGGGATAGAGGGTTGAAACGGGCTAGAGATTTTGACGTCAAAAGAATTGCGCGGTTGTACGCTGAAGTATTCAGGGGATTGTGAACTACTCGTAGGGCTATAGTTTGTATCCGATTTTTCTGAGGAATTGTTTCCGTGTTTCGATGTGTTTTTCGTCTTCGATTCCCTTTGGTTTGTGGCCGTCGACGACGCCGAGAACTCCGCGGCCTTGCTCCGTTTCTGCTATGATTATCTGAAGTGGGTTGGCTGTTGCGGCGAGTATTGTGCAGACTTCGGGCACGTCTTTGAGCCTTTGCATGATGTTGATGGGGTAGAATCCTTTGATGAAGAGGATGAAGGTGTGGCCGGCTCCGATTTTGAGCATGGTTTCGGCGGCGTGTTTTCGTAGGTCGGGGTCGGTTCCTTCGTGGCGGACGAGGCATTCGCCGCTGGCTTCCATGAAAGCCAGCCCGAACTTGGCTCCGGGAACCGTGTTCACAACCGCTTCGTAAACATCTTCAACGGTTTTGATGAAATGAGAGATGCCGAAAACAACGTTGCATCCTTCCGGAATCTTCACCTCCACAACCTCTATTTTGACGCTTGACATACGTGTACCAAATGGTTGGAGCCTGCATAAGTGTTTTAAAGGGTTCTTTCGACGAGGAAGGTCGCCAGCTTGTTGAGCTTCTCTTTCGCCTCTGAAGGCGGTAGCAACGGGTCGATTTGCGCCCATGCCTCTGATATTATTTTCTTCGAAACATTTCGGGCGTATTCTCCCGCACCCGACTGTTTGATCAGCTGGATTGCTTCCGCTATCATATTCTGTTCCGACGTGTGCATCGAAAGGATTTCTCGCAGGCGTTTACTTTTCTCCGGTGGGAGATGTCGGAGGGCGTAGACGGTCATCAAGGTGTGCTTGCCTTCGGTGATGTCTCCGCCGATTTCTTTGCCGTATTTGGCTTCGTCGCCGAAGATGTTGAGATAGTCGTCTTGAATCTGGAAGGCCACGCCGACGGCTTCGCCGAACCTTCCCAAATCAGTCAACAGCTCAAGCCGTCCCGCGTAAATGGCCGCGAGCTCGACGGCGAAACGCGAAAGAGCACCCGTTTTGAAACACGCCATCTGCAGATAATGTTCCTCGGTCACATCTGTTACGAGACCTCTGTGCCAGACGATGTCCATGGTTTGGCCGAGGCTGAGTTTGACCATCATTTCGACGTATTTTTCCAGAAGTTTCCCCGCTTTGGTTTCGTCGGTTTGCTTCGCCACGAGGTAGACGGGTATGTAGTAGAATGCGTTGCCCGCGTTGACGGCGACGTCGACGCCGTAGATACGGTGGATGCAAGGGCCTCCTCTTCTGTAAAGGCTTCCGTCTTCGACGTCGTCGACTATCAAGGTTGCGTTGTGGATTATTTCGGGGATGGCCGCGGCTTGGTAAATGTCCGAGGCCTTTCCTCCGAGAGCTTCGTAGGTTATCAGGGTTAAAGCCGGTCTCCAGCGTTTTCCACCACGTCTGAACAGCTCCCAGAAGGGCTTCGACAGCCCTTCCGTCAGAGATTCGGGGCTGTAGCGGAAAACAGGTTGCCCGAACCAGCGCAGAAGATACGCCGTGTCAGTTGTTTTCGGCACGATTTCTTCCACGGCCTTCTCCACCGCCGCGGCGTAATCCGAAAGCATCGCGGATACTTCGGCTTCTAAACTCATCGCCGCATATTCGCGTTCCGAAGATTTAAGCACGAACCCTTAAACCTTCACGCCGTGTTTGCGGATGAAGGATGAAAGTGCGTTGTAGGATTGGCGGAGTTCTTTGTTGGCGTTGAACCTTTCGGCGAGGTATTCGGAGTAGCTGCCCTTGAAGTTGGCGTATTTCAGCAGATATCCCTCCCGGGCCAGTAGCTTCTCCGCCGTTTCAAGATATTTCTCGGCGTCTTTGGACGTGATTGGTCTGTAGCCGTCGACGTGAAGAACTGTTTCAAGAGGCCAGCGGGGCCTCGGCGGCGGGTTTTCGTCCTTCTCGCCGATCAGGAGAATCGTCAAAGGAATCACGCCGTTCGGAAGCTTCAGCAATTCCGTGAATCTTTCGCATTCGTAGATCCCGCAGTCAAGAAGCAGGGTGCCGTATCCAAGGGCCTCAGACGCGATAACCATGTTCTCCACCATCAGCCCAACCTCCAAGACGCTGAGCAAAACCTCCGCCGGATAAGCGTCAAGGTTGAGAAAATGCTCGCTCGTCACCGTCTCCGCGAAGGTTTCCAGCTTATTGAAATCGACACACACCAGCAAAACCGCAGAAGCCTGTTTGATCGCCTCCGTTCCGCAGGTTTCGAAAGCCGATTCGATGAGCTGCTCCGACTTCAGCCAGATGACCGAATATGCTTGAAAATAGCAGGGAGCCGATTGGCCGGTTTCGACGATGAGATGGAGAATTTCCTCGCTGATGGGGGATTTCCGGAATTTGCGGATAGACCTTCGCGACGCCAGAAGCCCTAAAACGCTCTGTTCAACCCGCCGTTTCAACAACCAATAATTGAGGAAAAAGTGGGTTTTTTGGTTTTGCCCGCAGTCAAATAAGGAACATCCTGCGGCGAGATGGCCTCGCAACCTTATGATACCCGGTTGCTAACAGCTATGGCGGATTTTCTGCAACCAATGCTTCGCATGCTCTCAAAAAAAGGGGTTAATGATAGGATGGTACCGGTTTTATTCCGAGTTGTTCGAGGATTTTGTCGATCTCTTCGCTGTTTTCCTCATGTATTCTTTGATCGACCGAAGTCGGCGTTACTTCGTTGATTTCTACGATTTGTTCGGCCGATGAAAGGCCCGTCAAAATTAGCGAAACCTGCATCGAAGCGTTGTAGGAATCGTCGATTCGCGCCCCCCAGATAACCAACCCGTCTTCGCCCATCAGCTCCGAAACGATTTCGGCGGGGCGGGCGGCTTCCGCCAACTGCATGTCGTCGCCTCCGCACACGTGGACTATGGCTCCGGAAAGGCCTTCGTAGGATGCGTCGAGAAGCGGGGATTGGAGTGCGTTGAAGGTCGCTTCTTCGGCTCGGTTGGGTGATGAAGAACGGCCTATGCCGAGCGATGCCAGCTTTCCTCGTCCGACGATTGTTTTGAAGTCTTCGTAGTCGATGTTTATGAGTCCGGGCTTGGCGATGGATTCGGTTATGCTCTGTATCATGTTGCTGATGATTTCGTCTGCGAGGTTGAAGGCTCTTCTGAGGTTGTGCTGGGGATAAAGCTCGAGGAGTTTGTTGTTGTCGACGACGACTGATGTGTTGGTGTATTTTTTGAGTTCTTCGAGGCCCGCCAACGCTATTCGTTTCCTCACCTGGCCTTCGAAGCCGAACGGCAGGGAAACCACGCCGACGACCGTCGCCCCCTCTTCACGGGCTATCCGCGCCACCACCGGAGCAGCTCCCGTACCAGTTCCTCCGCCGAGGCCTGCGGCGAGAAAGACGATGTCAGCTCCTTCCAAAGCCCTCCGTATCTCTTCCTCCGATTCTTCGGCTGCCTTCTTTCCCCGCGTCGGGTCTCCGCCGGCGCCCCTAAGCTTGGTGATGGTTTTTCCAAGAAGCAGTTTCTTGTCGGAGCGCACCATGTCGAGGTGCTGGAGGTCGGTGTTGGCGGCGATGGTGTAGACTCCCGTCAATCCGGATATGTTCAACCGGTTTACGGTGTTGCAGCCCGCTCCTCCGACTCCGATGAGCTTGATTCTGATTTCCTCCGGTGTCTGAATCGTGTCTTCGACGCTACTCACTTATCTGGACCTCCGTACGGATGAAGTCCCGTAAGGCCATGCGGATTGCTTCGGCTCGGTTGGGGTAGAGCCGGCGTTTGACGAGTTCGTCGATGGCTTGGAGGTATGGTTCGGGCAGGTGAACCGTTACCACTTTCATTTTTCATCCACCTCTTTCTTTGGGACACCGAGCTGTCGGTGCACGTTATAACTATAGGTAATACGTGCGTATGATTTTCACGCCTTTTTCACACCCATTTTCGGCCGCATCATATACAAAAAATGAAAGATTCCAAACGTTAGAACACTAAAATTAATCACTACTTGATAATGTTACACGTTGAAGAAAACGTCGGTTGACGAAAAACTCTACGAAGAAATTAGAAAAATTTTCGACGACCTTGTAAATGATTCATCGGAAGACGTCGTGATTCTTGTGGAGGGCGCAAAAGATGAAAAAGCTCTCCGGATGATTGGTGTGCGTGGAAAAATTATTCACGCCAGCACGGCTGAAAAACAGTTGATGAACATGCCGAAACCCGGTAAAATCATTCTGCTTTTCGACTTTGACGAAGAAGGCGAAAAGGCGTTGAAACGGATGGCCCAGTCCTTGACGGCCAAAGGATATCGGGTCGACCAGACCTACCACAAGAAACTACGCGTCCTTAAACGAGTGGGTGTGACGACGGTGGAAGCGATGAAAAAGTTTGTTGAGACCTGATTTTTTAGCCTTCTTCGGGTTGGTGTTCACGCTGTTGTTCTGCGGGTTGCAGAGGCTGTGCTGATACCACGGTGAATTCTTCCTTCAGCAATTTTGTGTATAGCGTTTTTTCAAGGTTGAATTCGTGGAAAAATCTTGTCAGCGGTTGTTCAACAACCGGCAGTTCTTCGTCAAGTCTTTTGACGGTTATGCTAAGTTCTTTGTGGTATTTTGACGTAAACAGCTTCGTTATTCTTCGGAGAGGTTCGCCGGAAAGAATTTTTCGGACGTCGTCGATGGTTACCGTGCGCAGGCCTTCGAAAGAATTTAGCACGGCCTCGTCAATCAGTCCATCGAGATAGAGGCCGCGGAGATATCGGATGACGTCGGGTTTCGGCGGATGAAGGCCTATCCTCCATCTTTCCACCCGGCCTCTAACGTATATCCGGCCGCCCACCATTCCCGTGGCCATGTATCGGCCGACCAGCGGTTCGTCGAGGCCGATCGAGTCAACTCCCAGAACCATCACCACACCTCCCGCCATGTATTCGCCGAGATAGTCGTCGGCCCTGCCTCCCACCACCAAGTAGGGCCTGCTGTCCTTGAACTCCCTCATCTGTATGGCGGCCCGGTTTCCAACGCTGCCGCGCACGAATATTTCGCCTCCCTGAAGGGCCTGCCCAACCACGTCCCTCGCGTCGCCGTGAATGATTACACGGCCTCCGTACATGGCGTCTCCGACATCGTCTTGGGCGCTGCCGTAGACGATTATTTCGCCGAATTTGTTGAAGTTGGCCAAGCAGTTTCCGGCGGTGCCGTGGATTTTCAGCCGTGTTCCCGGCGGCATGTTGAAGCCGAGGTAACGGTGTCCGTTCACGTTAACGACAACGACTTCTTTCAATCCTTTTTCGAAGAGGCTGCGTATCCGGAGGTTTAGCTGGCTGTATCCCAGGCCTTGTGCGTCGACGACTTCGCCTACCGCCGTCGTCTTTCCAACATTTCGGTAGAAAACTTCTGGATGTTCGCGGCCCGACACGATTATTCCTTTTTTCATCGATGCGAGGAAAACTCCACCGGGTTTGACCGTCCAAACGCGGGCGTTTTCCGACAGCTGTCGGATTTCGGCTTCTTCGCTCGCCACGTAGAACCGTTCTTCGTCTTCGCCGACCACCAAAGGCCTGAACTTCGACCTGTCGGCCAGCGCCAGCATGTATACGTCTTTGCCGTCGCAGAACCCGGCCACCACGCTGAAAGGCCCGTCCAGCCACGCCCCTCGGCCGGCGACGTATTCGTCGACTGAGATGTCTGCGGCGTTGTTGATGATGTCTTCTTCGAAGGGGTTGACGAGGGCTTTGGCTGCTTTTTCCAAGGGCATGTGCTTGATGTTGGTTAGGTAGTCGAGGAGGTAGGCGATGAGCTCGCTGTCGGTGCCGACGAAGCTTCTGAAACCTCTAAACCGTGTGAACTCCATGTTCGAGCCAAAGCTGCTGATGTCGCCGTTGTGTGCGATGGCCCATTCATGGCTTGAGAAAGGATGGGACCAGATGGGATAGATTCCGGGCGAGTTGGTGGGCTGACGGGTGTGGGCAATCCACAAATCCGCTTCAACACTTCTTTCAACCAGCCCATAAAGCCGAGAAACATCCAAAGGATATCCAACACCCTTAAACACTTCCACATATCGTCCCCACGAATAGACACGGCCTTTCAACCCCGCGTTCATCAACTCGTAATTCAGCCTATCGACGGCAGCCCTCAGAGAATCTTCCGAGGCATCCACCAACGCCGTCCAAGACATGAACTTCCCCGAAAATGCATCGAACCCTGCGTCCCACAGCCCGCCGTCCGAAAATTCCTTCAACACGTTTTTGACATGCCGGAGCACTTCTTCTGAGCTTACGAAAACCTTGACCTTGTGCAGGTGATTTTGGGGGCCGTCGAGGTTGTAGGCGGCGAACCCAGCTCCAAGCCTGCTGCCACGGTATCGAATGCATTCGATGGAGCTGACCGCGTCGCTTGCGGCGATTTTGGCCGCATCCTGTTTACGGAGCACCCCGAGTATCCCGCATCCCGAGATGACACGCGGCTCCATCTTCAGCCGACTCCCGCCTGCTTTACGCCAAGCTTAAGACGTATTTCCCGGTCGAGCTCGACAGCCCTCAGCAGCTCCCTGTTTCCGACGAGGGAGTTGAAGACGCTGCTCACACCTGCAGCGCCCGCGAGAAGCTTCAGCTCTCTCTGAAGACCCAGCAAAAGGTTTTCCATCCTTTCACGTAAAACATCCGCGCGGGCCTTCGCATCGGGATATCCCACCGCATATTCGACAGCGTTCGACAAAACCACCGCATCCGCCCCAAGGGCCACCAGCTTGTAGATGTCGTCTGAGCCGCGGACACTCCATCCACCAGCCAGCACGCTGACCTCGTTACGCAACCCAAGAAACCTCAACTCCCTGTCAACCACTGAAACACCTACTTCAAGAGATGTGTCGCCGACCAACTCTTCGTCAACCAAAACACCCGACATCCCATTTTCAGCCGCGGCCTTCAACCATGGATAGCTTTCAGCCGGAGGAGCTTTGACGAAGACAGGGACGCTGAGGCGTCGGAGGCCGTAGAAGCTCGAGACATAACCCGCGCATCCCCCCACGCCGGCGTAACTGACATCGGCTAAGAGGCCGTCGCGATATTTCTCGAAATTTTCCAAACCGGCTTCGCTGACGTCGGCGAGGACGCCCATGTAGTACGCAGCCTTCACGACGGCTTCGGAGAAGTATGGCGGATGGCTGGCTCTTATCTTCACGACGACGGGCATGGATAGCCGGATTTTTCCGCCGCAGAGGTAGACATGGGTTTCGACTGGTTCGCGGTAGGGGTCGATGCTCGGCCTTGTCACCTGCGCTCCGTCGCACACCAGCCTGTCCCGTATCAGCAACGGGTCTTCCACGTGCGGAGGGCCTGTGCTTCCCATGCTGGCGATAGGGGGTTCGCCGGGCTGTCGGCCGACTGTTCCAGCCAGTTCTTGAACATGTTTAACCCTTCCAAGCGTCCATCCGAAAGGCTTCAAAACGCCTCAACCCCGATGAGTCTGAGGTCTTCGGCCTCGACGCCGAAGCCCTTCAACAAATCCCGCCTGCCACGCAGCTCCCGAACCGAAGAGACGCCGACCTCCTCCATGATTAGCTTCAGCTCAGAAGTCCATCCCCTAACCATGTTGACAACCCATCTAGTCGCTGTTTCCAGAGATAGAACCTTAACGGGGTTTTCCTCGATTTTGTTGGTTATCACAGCGGGGCAGAAGCCGAGATGACATTTGTGAACCATCACACAGCCCATCGCAATCAACGGAGCCGTGCCAAGCGAGACAACATCCGCCCCCAAGGCGATGAGCTTAGCCGAATCTTCGGCGCTGCTCACCCTTCCCGCTGCGACAACGGTGAAGCCATCCCGCAAGCCTTCGCGCCGAAGCGTTTCGTCGACGACCGGGACGGCGATTTCGATGGGAAGGCCGATGTTGTTTCGGACGACGAGCGGTGAGGCGCCTGTTCCAGCTCCGTGGCCGTCCATGATGATGCCGTCAGCCCCCATCCGCGCCACGCCCGACGCGATGTAGGCGATGTAGTTGGTTACGCCGACTTTGACGAAAACCGGCTTCCCGGTTGCTTCTTTGAGGGCCATGATGCGTTGGCCGAGGTCTTCGATGGAGTAGATGTCGTGATGCGGCGCCGGCGATATGGCGTCTAACCCGACGGGTATCCGCCTCGTCTCCGAGATGGGTTTCGTAACTTTGACGCCGGGCAGGTGGCCGCCGATCCCCGGCTTCGCTCCCTGCCCGATCTTGATGACTATGCCGAGGCCCGTGTTCAGTACGTCGATGTCGACGCCGAACCGGGCCGAAGCCCACTGAACCGTGATTCTTTTGCATTTTCTCACTTCGGGATGAAGACCTCCTTCACCCGTTCCCGTAACTATTTCGGTCAAGTCTGCGGCGCGTGCGAGAGCGACGTTGGGTACTCCGCTCAAAGCTCCGAAGGACATGTCGCCGAGGTAGATTGGTGAGGCCATTTCGATGGCGTCGTAGGCCATGGTCGTCGACGTGTCTATGTCGCTGGGTTTTCTCACCGGCGGCGACGGGTTGTCCAGCTCCGCTTTGAACCGTAGCCTGTCGAGCAACCTTTTCGAAAAATGTTTGGCGCCGTCCCAGACCGACACGGGTTCTCCCCATCTTGCCAAAGCTCTGATGTGCTCGATCCTTTCGACGTTCCAGAACTCTGGCTGGTCCTGCCTCGGGACGGGGATGTGCTGTTCGACGAGCAGCGGCGTCGCACACCACCTCTTTGTGGTTAGTTGTTGTCGAATTGGCTTTATTTAATGGTTTTTCCGTCGGTAAAACGACGGCCAGCCGCATTCGTTGTTATTTTAACACCATATAACCGGAGGCGTTAAACATATTTACCGCCAAACCATTTTTAAGCTGTGAAAATTCACCTCAAGCTCGAATCAGAAATCCCTCCCACGCTCATCAAATATGGAAAAGTCCGTCTTCCTTCCAGCGTCATCCCCCTTCTTTCGGGCGGAAGGAAAACCATCAACATCAAATACGCCGGCGGCCGGCATTCCCTCAAAATCGACAGATACGGAAGAACGACGCTGCCGTCGGCCATCGCCGAAGAAAGCCGCGGCAAATCAAAGATGATAATCGAGATGAAGGACGGAGAGGTAACGCTGGAGTTCCAGTGAAAAGGATTTTCGTTTTTGTAAAGTTGGGGATGTAGACGCCGATTATTTCTCCTTGGGGCCCGAGGTCGATTATGATGTTTTCGGAAAGTTTCTTTGATTTCGCCTTTGATGTAGAGGACGTCTGCAGCTGGGTCGTATTCGACTCGGTATTCCATTCTGATGTTTGGTGTGTTGGCTGTGTTATACGGTCTTTTGGAGGAGTTGTTTTGTTATAATGTCTATTTGTTGGAGACCAAACAGCAGCAACATACCTGCGAAGCAGTTCCTCCTCATGCTCTTCATCCAAGACGGGTTCAAACTCCAGCAACAAACTTCCAAGCAAAGCATCAGCCCTACCCCTCAAAATCCTAATCCATCAAAACATCCAAAACACGGACGCGGATAACCGTTTTCAGCTACGTTGTCTGCGTCGTTCTGATTGTTTCGAGTTTTTGGTCGGTTAGTTTTTCGAATAATGGTGTGGGTTTTTTGATCTTTGTGCCCGGCGGTATCTTCCAAGGTTCTTCGCCCCTCCATGTGATTGGCCGGTGTGTTTCTTCGAACATTTCGACGATGCGTCGGCTGGTCTCCGGCGTAAAGGGATGAAGCAGCAGCCCCAGAGCACCGACCGTCTGAGCAGCCGCGTAGAGAACGGCAGCCGCCTCCTCTCTGTCCGTTTTGACCAGTTTCCAGGGCTCTCTCCGGTTGAAGTAGACGTTGCCGTCGCGGGCCAGCTGCATCACCGTCTCAAGCGCCTGCCTCTCCTTAACATCACTAAGCAACTCATCTACCTCAGCAAAGGCCCTGCCGACCTTCGCCAACATCTCCTCTTCATCAGCCGTCAAAAACTTCGGCGAAGGAATCATTCCCCCAAAATAGTTGAAAACGAAGGTGAAAACCCGATGCACAAAATTGCCCAACGTGTCGTTGAGGTCTGCGTTGACCGCGGCTTGCAACCCGTCGTAGCTAAAGTTTGAATCACCTGTTTCGGGCCTGATTTTGATGAGGTAGTAGCGCCAGATATCGGCTTCGAGGAAAGCGATGGCTTGGTCGAGCCAGATTCCGACGCCGAGGCTTTTGGAGAATTTGCGGCCTTCGAAGGTAAGGTATTCTGTGGCGGCGACGGTCGTCGGAAGGATGTAGGGCTCGTGGGATGCGAGGAGAAGGGCTGGAAGGATGACGGTGTGGAAGGGGATGTTGTCCTTTCCGATGAAGTAAGCGGACTTGGTTTCTGGGTTGAGCCAGAAATCACGCCACCTCTCCGGCTCATTCCGCTTCAAAGCCCATTCAACCGTCGCCGTAACATACCCCAGCACCGCTTCAAACCAGACATAGATGGTTTTTTTCTGGGCTTTGGGAAACGGTGCGGGAATCCCCCAAAGGTTGTCACGGGTCACCGCACGAGGCTTAAGCCCTTCCCGTATCCAGCTGAGGCTGAAGTTCCGAACCCTTTCCGGCATCGTCCTGTTCTCGACCAGCCATTCCCGCAACCTATCCGAAAAACGTGGAAGGTCAAAAAACCAGTGAAGACTTGTTTCGACAACCGGTTTCTCACCGCAGATGCTACACCGTGGTTCAAGAAGGTCCAGCGGGTCGAGAACCCTGCCGCACGATTCACACTGGTCGCCGCGCGCCCTCGCATAACCGCACGAAGGACAAACACCCGTCACAAACCGGTCCGGCAAAAACCTTCCACAGTTCCTGCAGAAAAGCTGGCTAACCTCCTCCTCGTAAACGTAGCCGTTACGGTAGATCTGCATGAAAAGGTCTTGACAGTACTTGATGTGGATGGGGTTGTGGGTTCTGGTGTAGTTGTCGAACGAAAGGTGGAATTTGTTGAAGAGGTCGACGACCAGAGCATGGTTACGGTCGGTTATTTCCCGTGGGTCTACGCCTTTTTTCGCGGCCTCAACCTCGATGGGTGTGCCGTGTTCGTCGCTGCCGCTCACAAACACGACTTCATGGCCTTTCGCACGGAGGTAACGGGCGAAAACATCCGCCGAAAGCTCAGAGCCGATGAGCGTCCCTAAATGAGGCACGGTGTTGATGTAGGGCCACGCACCGCAGACAACCCATTTGCTTAGAGCGACTCACCCTACCACATCGACGTGGAATGTGTTAAAAAAGCTTTCTAAACATCATGCGTTAAAGAGCGTCAGCAGCTCCCCAAGGTTCCGGACTACGTGGTCGGGCCTTATCGGGGAAGACTTGCCCCCAACCCTGTCCACCAAAACGGCGTGAAAACCAGCGGCCTTCGCGCCACCGATGTCGTTGACGGGGTCGTCGCCGACCATCACGCATTCCACCGGCTCCACGTCCAACAGCTCCGCGGCCCTGAGAAACGGGACGGGGCTGGGCTTGATTTCCTTCACGTCTTCGCCGGCGATTACCACGACCTTGAAGTATTTGAGAAGTCCGCTTTTCTGAAGCCGCATCGTCTTTATGCCGGGAAGGCCGTCGGTGTTTGTAACCATGCCGAGCTGATATTGTTTACTCAGGGTTTCGAGAACGTGTATGGTTTCGGGGAAGATTGGGCCTTTCATGTATTCCCGCCAGTAGGCGATAGACCATTCCCTCAAAAGCTCCTCATCCACCCTGAAATCAATCCCCATCTCGTTCAAAACATGCCTCCAAATCTTATCCCTGTCCAGCAAACCCATCCTTTCGACGATCTCTTCGACACGGGCCAGCACCTTGTAAACCTGCTGCACGTCAACCGAATTCCCAAGATGAGACACAACCATCTCTGCGACCCGCCGCTGAGCAAGCGGAAGAGTCGAAGCCGAATCAACCAAAGTGTTGTCATAATCAAATAAAACAGCCCTTATCCGACCTAATCCGCCCAATTCACCAACCATCATCGCTCCCGGAATTTATACCAGAAACCCAATACCAAACCCATATCAACCGCATGCATGTTCCAGGGCTACGATGTAGACATCGTTTTCGAAGCCGATTTTCACAGCCCTCTCATACGGGCTGACATTCGCCCGCTTCTTCACAATTTCCACGAATTTCTCTGCCTCCTCGACGCTGACCACGTCGACCGTCGGAACAGGGTTCAAGGCCTCGAATTCCCGGGGGTAGACCCGGGTTGACGACCTTTCCCTGCTTTTACGCAGGGTTGCAACCAGCCGTGGAAAAAGAACGGCGTCGCGGTCGTTGATGACTGTGTCAGCTACAGCGTCGACTACGTGAACGACCTTAACCCGGACGCCTCCACCTGCCACCTTGAAATAGCTTTTCGCGTCCATCAGTAGCCACCTCGATGCCTCAAAATACCTGCGACACCGTTGAAGGCCTTCTTGAACATCTCGCCTTCCTCATGCTCCGACGAAATCAGCTCAACCCTCGCTCCAAGCCGGTCAGCTTCCTCAATCAACCTGTCAATCAGAAGCTTCGACTCGACATGGGTCAGGCTCTGGTTCTGACACGAAGGGCATTTTTCAGCAAGCCTTTTCGGCAACTCGGACTGAAGCTCGGCCGCGTCAACTCTGAAGCTCGTTTCGTATCCGCAGTTTTGACATCTAATTTTTACCTCGACACGGTCAAGCTCCTCCGAGACCAGCAGCAGCTCGACCATATTCTTCTGGAGAGCGTCGAAAACCTGTTTTTCCCCATAGACCGCCAACCCGTCCGGCCTCGTCGCCTCTGACATAAACCGTTGGATGAGCTTCTGCTCCTCAATCATCCGCACCTCCTTGAGAAAGTCGGCGGATTTCGCCACTGCCTCCCTCACGCCGCTTTCACCCGAATACGAAGTATCGACGATGTGGATTTTGTCCCTCAACGTGTAGTGGAGATAATCGCCTTGAGCGAAAACTTCTTTGGTAGGGCCCGGGCCGGCGAGAATAACCCCTTTTATCTCTGGATATTGGAGGAAAAGTTCGTTGGCTTTTTCGGCGACCCGTTTGTAGAAGTCGTTGAGGGTCATTTCACGGAGTCTTTCGAACCTGCGGGCTGACTGGCCTCCGGCGTGATGTTTGCCGGGCACTCCCGAAGTGTATGTTTTGAGTTGGGAGATACTCCGGCCTTTGACGACAGCCACGGCGGCTTCTTCGTTGTCGATGACTATTACGCCGTAGACGGCTTTTTCCCGCAGCAGGTCTTTGAGCGGGTCGATGAGGAATTTGCTGTCGCATCGGTAGAGGAAGGTTGTGATGGGTTCGGGTGGGAAGATGTGGTGGACCTCGATTTTGCTTGTTTGGCCGCTGTTCTGGGGGATGGCTCCGCTGAAGATTACGAGGCCTGTGGGCCCGGGTTTGTCGAAAAGCTTCAGCCGCTGTATCGCGCTTTCGATGGCGTCCTGCACGTTTTTGCGGGTTTGCTTTGATTTGATGTTGGAGGCGGTGGCGTATTCCTGTCTCAGATAGTTGATGACGTCGGAGATGGATTTTTCGGGCGGTATGTAGAGGCTTACGAGCTCCGTGCCACGGCCTTCCAGACGCTCGATGGTCTGCAGAAGCCGTTTAAACTGATACAGAGAAACAGAATCCCTCCTCAACATAGACCCGACACCGGACGGTAATCGCTACGAAACAGCGAAAACCAAAGTAGCCAACTCTTACGACCTACAGCCATGTTAAAAAGGCTTCGCTGTGCTCGGTCTTTGCAGTTATTTCCCATTTTTCGCCGGTTAGGGTATAAAAGATGATGTTTTGGGCTAAGTGTTGGCCGGTTATGTTGGAGGCCGAGGCCGAAAAGAGCTGGCACGCGAAGACTGTTGATGAAGTTGTTGCGAAGCTGGGAACAGACCCGGTTCGTGGGTTAAGCAACGAAGAGGCGGCGAAAAGGCTCAAAATCTATGGATACAACGAGTTGGAAAAAGCTCCTAAACCATCGGCGTTGAAGATTTTTCTCAAACAGTTCGCGAACATCCTCATCGGCCTTCTCCTCGCCGCCCTCGTGATATCGGCGTTCTTCGGCGAAGTCATCGATTCTCTGGTCATAGGCGTCATCGTCTTCTTCGTGGCCGTCGTCGGGTTCTTCCAAGAATACAGAGCTGAGAAGACGCTTGAAGCTTTGAAGAAGATGCTCACACCCGTCGTGACGGTCGTTAGAGAAGGCCGGGATATGGAGGTTCCGTCGAAGGAGCTTGTGCCCGGGGATGTAGTCATACTGTCGACTGGGACGAAGGTGCCGGCAGACATGCGGGTGATCGAGGCCTTCAACCTGCAGACCAACGAAGCCCCTTTGACCGGCGAATCCACTCCCGTCCAAAAAACCACCATCCCCATGCCCGAAAACGTCGGAATAGGCGACCGGCTCAACATGGCCTACGCTGGAACAATCGTGACATACGGTCGCGGCAAGGGAATCGTCGTCGCCACGGGTTCGCGGACGGAATTCGGCAAAATCGCGACCGCCACATCAGCCTTGGCTGAGGAGAAAACGCCGCTTGAAATCCGGATGGATGAAATAGGTAAGCGTTTCGCGGTTTTCGCCGGTGTAATTATTGCGGCGATATTCGTGGTCGAGCTTCTACGCGAGCTGTTGGCCGGTTTTCTTTCGCTGAGTTTCTTGGTGGAAGTTTTCCTCTTCGCCGTAGCCTTAGCCGTTGCAATCGTACCCGAAGCCTTGCCGGGGATTGTAACCGCCACCCTCGCAATCGGCATGGGCATCATGGCGAAGAGAAACGCGTTGGTCAGGCGGATGCCGGCCGTCGAAACCCTCGGCTCTACACAGGTGATTTGCTTCGACAAAACGGGGACTTTGACGATGAACCAGATGACCGTCCGACAGCTTTTCATCGACGGGAAATTTATGGATGTAGATTCATTCCGCAACCTCGATCGAGGAGCCGATATGTTTGTGAAGGCTTGTGTTCTCTGTAACGATGCTTCTGTCGTGGTGGAGAACGGGAAGCCGGTTGTCCACGGTGACCCAACGGAAGGGGCTTTGGTTTTGTTCGCTCGTGAACTCGGCGTCGACGTTGATGCGATGCGGAAAACCTACCCACGCGTCTACGAAGTTCCCTTCACTTCGGAGCGGAAGTTGATGACCACTTTTCACAGCATGGAAGATGGAGAGGTTTACGGGTTCATGAAAGGTGCTGTGGAGACGGTGTTGCCGAAATGTGCATATGTTTGGGATGGAAGTGGAAGCAGGCCTAACGGCGAAGAAGTGAGAAAAATTATTTTGAATGCCGCTGAAGAGATGGCGAAGAACGCTTACAGGGTTTTGGCCGTGGCCTATAGACGCGGCTTCGTCGAGAACAAATTCGAAGAGGAGGGGTTTGTTTTCCTCGGCCTCGTGGGGATGATGGACCCGCCGAGGCCGGAGGCCTACGAAGCCGTGAAGAAGGCCCGTGAAGCGGGAATTCGGACGGTCATGGTTACGGGTGACCATAGGCTTACGGCTCTTGCGGTTGCGAAGGAGGTTGGGATTTACCGGGAAGGTGATTTGGTGTTGACGGGTGAGGAAGTCGAAAGGCTTTCTGACGAAGAGTTTGACAGGATTGTGGAGCGGGTTGTGGTTTACGCTCGGATTTCACCCATGCATAAGCTAAGGATCGTCGAAGCTTGGAAACGTAAAGGATACGTTGTCGCGATGACGGGCGACGGCGTAAACGATGCCCCCGCCTTGAAGAAGGCAGACATCGGCGTGGCGATGGGAATTACGGGAACCGATGTTGCGAAAGAATCTTCGGACATGGTTTTGGCTGACGACAATTTTGCGACGATCGTTAAGGCCGTGGAGCTTGGTCGTTGGATTTATGGAAACGTTCGGAAATATCTCGTCTACCTGCTTGAAGCCAACCTCGTCGAAACCATCGTGATAGCGGGTGTCGCGTTGGTCATCGCCGAGCTTCTCGGCCTCAAGGGCGAAGACGCGTTACCTCTTCTCCCCGTCCACATCCTCTACATCAACCTCGCGACCGACGGGTTGCCGGCCATAGCTCTCGGCTTCAGCCCGCCGGACCCAGACATCATGAAACGCAAGCCAACACCACGCAACGAACCCGTCTTCAACCGCGAAGTCGTCAACCTACTTCTCACAATAGTGACCGTCGCGACACCCCTCTACCTCATCGGCTACCTCACCGCGTTATCGGAAGGAGTCGAACAAGCCCGGACGAGGCTTTTCCTCATGTTCATAGCCAACGAACTCGTCCTCGCCCTCAACTGCCGCTCCCTCGTCTACACAAACTTCGAAGCAAGGCCCCACAAATGGCTGTGGCTCGCCATCGCATGGGAAATAGGGCTCATCACGGCGATACTCACCGTCCCCGGAGGCGCGTCTCTTCTACGGCTGACCACCCCCTCTACCGGTGATTTGTTCTGGATTTTCGGTGGAGCCGCCTTCGTCTATACGTCGGTTGAGTTGTCGAAGGTGATTCGCCGGCGTGGTTTAAGGCTAATTACCGAGTAGCGGGTCGATGGATGGATGAACGTCGTTCTGAAGCTGGGGGGGAGCGTTGTTTTCGGCGACGAAATCCACGTCGACGCTTTGAAGGCCTACGCTGGGCTTCTCGGCGATGTTTTTGACGGAGGCCGTTGGGTGGTTGTTGTCGGCGGAGGTGGTTTGGCGCGGCGTTACATCGAAGCGGGTCGGAAAATCGGGCTTGACGAAGCGTCATGCGATGAGGCGGCAATAAAAATCACGCGAATCCACGCCTACCTGCTGGCGAGGGCCATCGGCGACAAAGCCGTCCAAACCATTCCGTCGTCGGTCGACGACATAAGGTTTCTCACGGGTTTCGGGAAAATCGTGGTATCAGGCGGGTTGACGGCGGGCCAGTCCACCATGGCCGTCAGCGTCCACGCCGCATCCGTGATAAAAGCCGAACGCGTTGTCGTCGCCAGCGACGTCGACGGCGTTTATTCCGACGACCCGAAGAAAAACCCGGACGCGAAACTGATTCCGCGGATGACTTTCGAAGAATTCGCGGAAATCGGCCGAAGAATATCACAGCTCGCCGGCCACTACCAGGTCGTCGACGCCGTCGGCCTTGCGATGGCCCTCCGGACACGGATACCGCTCTACTACGTCAACGGCCATCGGCTGGAGGATGTTCGTGAAGCGTTGCTGGGCCGTGGGGCGGGAACGATTGTTTCCGACTGATTTATAGGTCTGTCTGCGTGTCTGATATGGGTTGAAGCTGGCCGACCTTTTTGCTTCGAAGGCCCATTCGAAGGTTCTTGAGTTTTTGCTGGAACATCCCAGCAAGGCCTTCAGCCTCCGCTACTTGGCCCGCGCCACCGGTGTCGCGCCATCGACCGTCGGCATCGTCGTAGCCAACCTTGAAAAACACGGGCTGGTTTACCAGCAGAAACTCCGCTCCGTCAAAATGATTATGCTCAACCCCGAACATCCCGTCACCGACAGCCTTCTCCAGCTCCTCCAACGCATCCAATCCATATCCCACGGTTGAATACACGATTAAATCCTGCGTAATCGGTGATGAAGTCTGGATGTCGTCTAAACACGGCTATTCGGGATATGTCGCGAATTTGCTTGAGAGGTTGGGGGCTGGGGTTGGAGACGAGGTTTTGGTCGAGAAGAACGGCCTCCAGCTGAGGGGGTTTGTGATGGCCCGTTACGAATTCGGCGAACCCGGTGTCTTGGTGCTGAAGCTCGACAACGGATATAACGTCGGCGTGAAAATCGACCCGTCGACGAAGGTTTCAAAGCTTTCTTCCGCGGCCGTTCCGGCATTCAAACCTCCGCCGCCGCCGCAACCAAGTCAAAACCTCCCCAAAGTCGCCATAGTAAACACCGGAGGAACCATAGCCAGCCGCATCGACTACAGAACCGGCGGCGTCAAACCAGCGCTATCCGCCTCCGACCTCGTCAGCATCGTCCCCGAAATAGCCGAAATCGCCAACGTATCAGCCGAAATACTGATGCAGGTCGTGAGCGAAAACATGACGCCGAAACACTGGACGACCATCGCACAGCGGGTGAACACCCTCTTCAACGAAGGATTCGATGGAATAGTCATCACACACGGAACAGACACGATGGGCTACACCGCGGCGGCCCTCAGCTTCGCCCTCCAAAACCCGCCCGTCCCCGTCGTCTTGGTCGGCGCCCAACGGTCATCCGACAGGCCTTCCAGCGACGCCGCCAAAAACCTCATCGCAGCCGTTGAAACAGCCGCCAAAGCGCCTTTCGCCGAAGTCGTCGTCTGCATGCATGGATGGCATTCCGACGAAGAAATATTCATCCACCGCGGAACACGGGTCGTAAAATTCCACACAAGCAGCCGAGGAGCATTCCAGTCAATCAACGCAACCCCGATAGCCGTCCACACACAACGGGGAATCGAAATAATCGACGACAGACATCATTCCCGCGGTTGGGACAGCTACCGGTATCATCCAAACTTCGACGACCGGGCTATGCTCGTCAAATTCACTCCGGGAATGCATCCACAGACGCTGGAAATATTGGCCGAAAAGATGAACCTCCGCGGGCTGATACTCGAAGGGACGGGGCTCGGACACGTCGCATCATCTTTCATCCCGGTGTTGAAACGGTTAACCGATTCGGGGATGTTTGTGGGCATGACGAGCCAGTGCCGGTTCGGCCGGGTCAACATGAACGTCTACGAGAACGGAAGAGATTTGCTGAGGGCCGGTGTCACTCCTCTTGACAACATGCTGGCTGAAACGGCTTTGGTTAAGTTGATGTGGGTTTTGGGCTTTCTCGGCGAAAAAGCCCAGCTGGATGAGGTTAGAAATTTGATGGCGCGCAACCTCTGCGGTGAAATCGGAGGCCGGACAAGGCCGCAGCCAACGTTCCACGGTGATGAACTGCATGGACTATGAGAAAATCGGGTTGAAAGTCGGCGTAGAAGTACATCGTCAGCTCGACACACGGCGCAAACTTTTCTGCGACTGCCCGACAGAGGCGGAAGAAAACGGCAAAACCCTGAAGATCGTCCGATATCTCCGAGAAGCACAGAGCGAGCTGGGGACGGTCGACCCCGCCGCCGTCTTCGAATCGAAAAAACGCAAGAAAATCATCTACCACGTCAACCCCGCCAACGTCTGCCTCGTCGAAATGGACGAAGAACCACCGCATGAGTTGAACCCCGAAGCCATCGAAACAGCCCTAACCATCGCCCTGCTATTCAACTCAAAACCCGTCGACGAAATCCACGTCATGCGAAAAATCGTCATCGACGGCTCAAACACATCCGGTTTCCAGAGAACATGCATCGTCGCGTTCGGAGGCGGCATAACCGTCGACGGCAAGTTCATACCCATCCAAACGATCACCGTCGAAGAAGACGCGGCCCGAATTTTGTCGACGGGAAAAGGCGTGGTCGAATACGATTTGTCGCGGCTCGGCATCCCCCTCATCGAAATTTCAACAGCTCCCGTCATCCGTTCACCAGCTGAGGCCACGAAAGTCGCCCACGCCATCGGTAAAATCCTCAGAGCCAGCCGAAAAGTCAAGCGAGGACTTGGAACAGTACGGCAGGACCTCAACGTTTCGATAACCGGCGGGGCTTTGACGGAAATCAAGGGCGTGCAAGAGCTGGAGCTAATATCAGCCGTCGTCGAAAACGAGGTCAAGCGGCAGCTTCATCTCATCGAAATAGCGGCGGAGCTGAGGAGAAGGCTCGCCGGCGAGCGTCTTCCGCCGTTCAGCGTCGTCGACGTAACCGAAGTTTTCCGTGGAACAAGGTCAGGCCTTGTCAAGAAAAAGCTCGAAGCCGGTGGAAAAGCCTACGCCGTCAAGCTCGTAAAGTTCGCGGGCCTTCTTTCACGTGAAACCGCGAAGGGAATCCGCCTCGGAGCCGAGCTGGCCGGACATGCAAAAGCTTGGGCCGAAGTCGACGGCATTCTTCACACCGATGAATTGCCGGGCTACGGCGTGTCGGCGGAAGAGGTCGAGGAGGTCAAACGATTGGTCGGAGCCGGTGAAATGGATGCCGTCGTAATCGTGGTCGACGATGAGCCGAAGGCTTTGGAAGCTCTTCGCGCCGTTTATGACCGGGCTTGTCAGGCCGTTGAAGGTGTTCCGAGCGAGACGAGGGCCGCGCGGCCCGATGGGCTGACGGTTTACATGAGGCCGAGGCCGGGTGCTGCGAGGATGTATCCCGAAACCGACATCCCACCCGTTCCCGTGGGCGAAGACCTGCTCGGCAGACTTCGTGAAAACCTTCCTGAAACGCTGGACCAGACGGCGGAAAGGCTGGCGAAAACCTACGGCATCAGCAAACAACTGGTCGAAGGCCTGATCGACCACGAAAAAGATGAACTTTTCGAACAAATCGTCAAGTCAACTAAAATATCTCCGAGCGTGGTAGCCGCGGCGCTCACCGAAACAATAACCAACCTCGGCAGGGAAGGCTTCCCCGTCCAAAACCTCACCGACGAAAAAATTTCCGAAACGTTCCGCGCCCTCGACGTGGGAAAATTTTCGAAGGAAGCTCTGTCCGATGTTTTGGGATGGCTGTGCAACCATCCCGAATCGTCTGTGGAAGAAGCCGTCAAAAACCTCGGCTTGTCCACGGTCTCGTTGAAGGAGCTGGAACTTGAAATCGAGGAGATGGTCAAAAGCCGAACGTCAGAAATCGAGGACACCCGGCTGCCCAACAGGCTTATGGGCGAGCTGATGAAAAAATATCGTGGAAAAGTCGACGGCGCAGTCCTCTACAGCATGATAACGGAGCGGATTCAGAAAATCAAGAAAACCGTCTAACCAGCGGTCACAATATACAGCGGATACAGGATCAGGACGGCGGCCACGGGCCTTGTTCTCCCCGAATACAGAAACACCGTCAACAACATGGCTGCCAAAACGTATATTGCGGCGACGGCGGCCGCAGAAGACGGCAGACTCCATTCCGTGAAAATCATGCCGACGCCGGCTACGAAGGTTGCTTGTATCAGGTTTTCGCCCGACAGGAGACTGACCGCGATGTCGGCTTTCCTCCTGAAGACCCAGTAGAAAGCCATTAAAACTTCTTGGAGGCATGTGGCGAAAGGCGAAACCAATAGGCTGATGACGAAGGGGTTGGCGAACCTGAGGGCGGCGTCGATGAAAACATCAGCACCGGCCAACAACCCGGCCGAAGACAAACCGACCTGCGTCAAGAGCAACGGCGTGCTTCTTCTCTTCGCCAGCCTTTCGAGGAAAGAATTTCCATGGGATTCCATCAGCTCACCTTCTTCGAACAGCATCGAACGCGCCAGCAAAACGTATGATAACAGGAAAAGAAGGCCCAGCACGTACCGGTAAACACCTAATCCCCACAGAGCGAAACCGACCGCTACAGCGATGAAGACGGCGAAAACAAGGTAGTTCCGTGCCACCAGCCTGCCGACACCGTTACCACGCCAAAACAACAATGCCACGGGCCCCGCCAGAAGAAGAGTTATCGAAGGAGCCGCCAGAACGCTGCCCATCCCCACGAGCATGGCTTCCGCATCGCCATGAATCGGGGAAAGGATTGCGATGACTGTTTCGGGTAGGGCCGTTAGGACGGCGGCCAACAACGCTCCCGTCGCAAACCGCGTCAACCCCAGACGGCTCGACAAAACTTCGACTCCGTCGACGAAAACGACAGTCGACAGAAACAGAAAAACCGCTCCCGCGGCCATCCACTCCGTGGTCAAGGCTCATCTTTCTGAGGGTTGTATCTGCTGAAAACCGCGAGAAGGCTTTCCCTGCTCAGGCCTCTACGCAGAAGCTCCGCCTCGATCTCGTTCACAAATTCTTTGCCGATTCCTCTCGGCAGAGAAACAAGTTCATCCACCAAATCCAAGGCAATCGGAAGACCCGTCGCCGCGTTAGATGTGGCGAAAACATAGGCCAAAGTTTTATTCATCAGTTCTTCCGGAGTTTTTTCGGAAAACTCTAAACAGACCGGCGGAATATCCTCCTCGGTTTTCACAAACATTCGTTTCGTCGATCTGACAGCCTGTATGACCGGGAGTTTCGCGTATTCGTCCCATTTCCATCTGCCTTTTCCCGTCCAGTCCGTCAGGTCTGCGACCAGCTGAACCTTGACCCGCCGCTCCGCATTCTCCAGAATCTCGTCGACCGATTTGCCCACCATCGACCGGTCCCTCGAAGTGGTTCTGAACCACGTCAAAACATCATAACGCAGATCTTTTCCAAAAATTTCCGCATAGTCGAAAACTTCTCCCTTCTTCATCAACAACGAAAGTAACGACCTGTCGGTCATTTCCAGCCCTTTGTCCAAGCCATGTTTGTAACTGAGGTAGCCGTCGATGGCCGCGGTCGGAACTCTTTTGATGATGCCTACCGCTTTTCCGCTTTCGACGAGGTCGACGGTCATCTGGTTGATTTCGGCGATTAGGTCGTAGACCGTTCCGAAAGATTTTCCCGTGACTGAATCAGTCCAAAAGAACGTGTCTTGTTTAACCATGCTGCAGCCCGCCCTGTATCCGAAGAAGCTGCCGTCGACCAGCACGAGGTCGGGGTTTGTTTTTTTGAGCATCTCATTTGCCACCAGTCGTTCATAGTAGGTTGTTACGAGGTCGATGATTTTGAGGAAGCTTTCTCTCCGCATGCTGATTTTGCCCGGCAAAGTGTCGCCGAAAAATCCCTCTCCTTTTTCGACGGAGTCTATGCCTTTGAAAAGTTTGAAGGCTACGGCGTAAAGCCCATACCGTAGCCCTATCCTGTCATCGACCGCGGGAACGTCGGAGCCGTCGACGACGCAGACGTTCAACGTCTTCCAGTCATCGTTTATCGGATGGAAGAGACGGATGCCTTTCGCGAGCTCTTTTTTGACTTCGGAAGCCCTGCGGGAAAACCGGATGATGTCCCGCATGAGGTTTTTGGCTTCCTCTTGCGCTACCGTGAAAAATTTTTCCTGCAGAGGTTTGGGAATTTTGAGAAAATCCGGAATTTCGTCAGCGGCCAAACACTCTTCTCACACCAAAGGCCACGCCAGCGTTATTAACCTTCTTTTTCACCGCCATAAAGCCAGCATTTCACCACACCGTTGCCGACAGCTATCGACGGCGGTGTTTCGAGACTGCATTTATCGAAGACGCGTGGACATCTGGGGTGGAAGCGGCATCCGGTTGGGGGGTTTGACAGGTTGGGGGGCTGGCCGGGAATGTATTCGAGGGTTTTGGAGCCTTTGAGGCGTGGGATTGATTTGAGGAGTTTCTGGGTGTAGGGATGGGCTGGGTTGGTCAGCAGGTCGTCGGAGACGCCGAATTCCACCACTTCACCAGCGTACATGACGGCGATGCTGTCGGCGATGTCGCTGACCAGCGCGAGGTCATGTGTGATGAATATCATCGACAGCTGGAGTTCTTTTTTGAGTTTTTTGAGGAGGTTTATCACCTGTGTTTGGATTGATACATCCAGGGCCGATGTCGGCTCGTCGAGGATAATCAGCCGCGGGTTGAGGATGAGGGCCATCGCTATCATGGCCCTTTGTTTCATGCCGCCGCTCAGCTCGTGTGGATATCTTTCCGCAACCTCCTCCGGCAGCCCCACCTGACGGAACATCTTCTTCACCAAATTGACCGCCTCTTTCCTGTCGGCGTCTGTTTTGACGAGTAGAGGCTCCGCAACCTGTTCGCCGACCTTCAGAACGGGGTTGAAGCTGTTCATAGCCCCCTGAAAAACCATCGACACCACCTTCCATCTGAATTCGGCGACGAATTTTCGATAGTCCATCGCGAGGAGGTCGACGCCGTCGATGAAGGCGTGTCCGCTGAAGTGGACGACGTTGTTGGGAAGCAGCCGCATAAGCGCGAGGCCCGTGCTTGTTTTTCCGCTTCCAGACTCTCCGACGAGCCCGATGGTTTCGCCGTCCGCCACTCTGAACTCGACGCCGTCCACGGCCTTCACCACCGTCCCGCCCATCCCGTAGTAGAGCCGAAGATTCCGGACGTCGAGCAAACTACGTCATCCTCCGGAGACGCGGGCTTACGACCGGCTCCATACCCAGCGAAATCATCACGAACGCGAAAGAGGTAAGGGCTATCAGGGCCCCGGGCGGGAAAATCCACCACCAAAGCCCGAGGTTGACGCCGCCGCTGCGGAACGCGTATTCGAGTATCTGGCCCCAGCTGGGTAGGGCTGGGTCTCCGAGGCCGAGAAAGCTTAAGGCCGCTTCGGCGAGGATGGCGCCGGGGGTTGAGAAGATCATCTGCGATATTATGAAGGGGGCTATCTGTGGGGTGATGTGTTTGAGGAGGATGCGGGTTCGTTTTACGCCGAGTGATTCAGCGGCTTCGACGTACTGTGCTGTTTTGGCTTGCAGGACGATGGAGCGGACGACTATCGCCAGCCCGGACCAGCCGAAGGCAACGAGGATAAGTACGATGAGCCAGATGCTTGGCTTGAAGATGAAGGTGAAGAAGATGAGCAGCGGAAGGAGTGGGATGTTGTTGAGGACGTCGCAGGTTCTCTGTATCGCTTCGTCTATTTTTCCGCCGACGTATCCGCTGACCATGCCGAGCGAAGACCCGACCGCCGTCGTCGAAACCGCCGTCACGACGCCGATCAGCAGGGCGACGGGGAAGCCGAAAAGAAGGCCCGTGGCGAGGTCGCGGCCCAGCCGGTCCGTTCCAAACACGCCGAACACCTTGCCGCCGACCACGAAGGAGACATCACCCACCACATCGTCGGGGTTGTTTTTCACAACACGCACCGAGAAAGAATAAACACCGGGCAACGGCTTCATCCCCGCTCCATCCGGGACACCGAACAAAACCTTCTCAACACCCAGCCGAACAACGTCTTCGGGGGAAAAACCACTCCCGTATTCCGAAGCAAGAAACCTGCTGAGATAACGGCCTGCCTGAATGTCTCCGCTCAAGTAGACTCGGAGGCGAGTTTCGAAATGTCTTTTGTAGGGAGGCGTTTCGCCCGGCGTGGGCGGTGAAACCGTCAAAACGTAGAAGAGGGCTTTGCTTCCGTCGGGTCTAAGAAGCTCGAACAACAGGGTCGGAGGCCTTTCGCGGTAAACCACCTCCGAAACCGTGACGGATACGAAGCTGGGGAAATCTTCGAAGAAGTAGTTGAAGGATTTTTCGAAGGTTTCTCCGACGTCTTTGATTGATACGGTGATGTGGGTCGGCGCCGGCCGTGCTGTGAAGAGGTTTGTCCATTCGGGTGGGACTTCTTTCGGGTTGTCGGCCCAGTATGATGGGTTGTTCCAGTAGCGTGTTCCGAAATCAAGCGGGTAAGTGGATACGACATACAGCGAAATCGCCACCATCGCCGCGAGGAGAAAAACTCCGGCCTTCGAGACGTTCGAAGACCAGAAAACCCGCCAGCTATTCTCCCACGCCAACCCCACCAACGTCCAACTCGTAAATATTTGAGCGTTGTAGTTAATAACGGATGGAATTGGATGATGGGATGCGTAGGCGGTTGGTTGTTCTCGACGGCGTGGGCATGACATACAGGGTGCGGAAAGGGTTTCTCCGTTCGTCGGCTGTCCGCGCCGTTGACGGCGTCGACATCGTTGTCCATGAAGGCGAGGCCTTCGCCCTCGTAGGTGAATCCGGCAGCGGGAAAACAACCGTCGGAAAACTCAGCATAAGACTGCTGAAGCCGACGGAAGGCCGTGTCATCTACGACGGAGCCGACATCACCAACCTACCTGAAAAACATCTGACAAAGCTTAGACGTGAAACGCGGATGATTTTCCAAGACCCCTACTCAAGCATCAACCCGTATCTCACCGTCGGCGAAACAGTCGAAGAACCTTTGATAGCTCACGGAGTCGAAGACAGAGAAAAGAGGCTTGAAAACGTCTACAGAGCTCTCGAGGAGGTTCGGCTGACTCCTCCGCAGGACGTCGCCGCAAAATATCCGCATCTTCTTTCGGGCGGAATGAGGCAGAGGGCGGCCATCGCGAGGGCCATCGTCATCAAGCCCCGTTACATCGTCGCTGATGAACCTGTTTCGATGATCGACGCATCCAGCAAAGCCGAAGTCTTAGACGTCATGAAAAGACTGCAGAAAGAACACGGAATCGCCTTTCTCTACATTTCACACGACCTTGCGACAACCCGTTACTTCGCCGAAAAAATAGCGGTCATGTATCTCGGCAGAATAGTGGAGGTGGGGGATGTAGACGATGTTTTGTCGGAGCCCCTGCATCCCTACACACAGGGACTCGTCGCTTCGGTTCCCGAGCCCGACCCCTCCAACAGGTTTGTGGAAAGGCCCGCGATAGTGGGTGAGCCGCCTTCACCCCGGAACATTCCTCCGGGATGCCGGTTTCATCCCCGATGTCCCAAAGCTTTCGAAAGATGTCCACGTGAAGACCCCAAGCTACAGAAAGTCGATGGAAATCGCTACGTCGCCTGCCACCTTTATGGATGAAGACGATTTATTCGGTTTTAGACGGTTCTGAAGCGGGTGGAGGCGTCTGTTTCTCCTCCCGTCTTCCCATGTTTTTCAACGTGTTGGACGCGGCATAGCCGAGGTAGAGGACTGATGCGGCGAGGACGGCGAGTCCGACGGCCGTCCACGGAATCCGCTCAACTTCGACCACTTCCCTATCGACCACGGTCACCAGCTTCTCCGAAACCACGGTGTTGGTCATGAAAGACAGGGCGGTAGCGGTTTCCGTCAGCCTCTGCGTAACCGTCGTAGTGACCGTCTGCGTAACGGTGCGCGGCTTCTGGACGAACACGGTCAACGAATAGGTGCCCTGCGTGACACCGAACCCGGTCACAACCATGTAGTGCGGGCCTTTTTCGGCGGCGATGAGCTCGATGGAGTCGGTGAACCCGGCGGCGCGGACGCTTTGGGCGACGATTTCCCTAAGTGGGTTGAGTAGGTAGAGGTCGAAGTCTTGGTTGAAGGCCATCCGGACTTTGACGACTAGGATGTCGCCGGGGTCGAGGTTGATTTTGAAGAAATGTGTTTCTCCCACGGCGAGGTAGAAGGAGTAGGTGCCGGAAGTTAGTTCGAGGGCGGAGCTGAACCCTGTTCCGGGAACCTGCTGTTGCGAAGAAGCTGGTATGAGCAAAGCGGCTAAAGCCAGAGTCAGAACGACTGTTTTCGACCCGAAAACCACGGTTTTTAACGGGATATGTGAGCCTTTAAGCGTTACTGTGTTGTGTTTGGAAAAAGTTTAATGTTTTTCAGTATTGGTTCTTTCCATGAAGGTTGTTGTTGGTTTTGCGTTGGCAGTTCTCATGGTGAGTTTGTTTGCTCCGATGGTTGAAGGAGCTGAATGGGGGGAGGAGTTTGCGGAAAGACAGTTGACGGCGAAGGTTTTCCGGTCTTCTCTGGTCGTTGGTGAAAGACTTTCGGGCGGGGCGGCCTACCGGATTGGTGCGGAATTTAAGGAACGTGAGTTTGAAGGATTTACGCTTCCCGTTGAGACGCAGGCCGTCACGCCGCAAGGGCCTCTCATCAACATCCCCTACCGCTCGCCGACCGCCAAATTCAGCCGAAACGTAATGATAACATTCGACATAGGCAACAGGCCATACCAAAACGAGCCGCACATCGCCGTCAACCCCAACAACCCCGACCACCTCATCATGGCATCCCACGACTTCGACGTCTCCTGCGCCGTAAGCTACGTAAGCTTCGACGGGGGAGAAACATGGCGAGGCCCATCCATGACAGCTCCCGGGCCCGAGGACAGCTTCTGCAGCGACCCCGTCGTGGCCTTCGGCAGAGACGGCACAGCCTACTATACCCTCCTATCGATTGGAGCGAGACCGCTACGCATAGGAAGGCTTCTCTATGAAACAGAGGTTGCAAGCGTCACGGTTTCGGTGTCAAAGGACGGCGGGGTGACGTGGAGCTATCCCTACGTGGCTTCGAGGGGGAGGGTAGTGCCTGCCGCCGACAGAGCCGCTGTCTCTTTCCTCGATAAGCCATGGATGGCAGTGGGCCCGGACAGAGCCAACCCAGCCCGGGACGCGATCTACGTCACCTACACAGAGTTCCGAATAATCTATCCGTTTCTCGACTTCTATCCGTTCGTCGGCGAGCCCGTCGTAGAGGTTTCGATTAAGCTCGTCAAATCTGTGGACGGTGGCGAGACGTGGACAAGCCCCGTCGCCGTCAGCCCCGTTTTCAGCGGGTTGGCGGGCGACGAAGAAGCTCGTCTCGTTCAGGGAAGCAACGTCCACGTGGCTCCAGACGGAACCGTTTACGTGGCTTACTACGATTCGCTCGACGACGGCCCGTTCAAGGGATTGTTCACCCCGATGGTCGTTGTTTCACGGGACGGGGGGAGAACGTGGTCGAGGCCTTCGCCGGTCGTTCCCGGCGGAACCTGGGAGCAGCCCTTCTTCCTCAGCCCCACCTACTTCCGTTCATGGGCTTCGATGTTCCCATTCATCGCCGCCAACCCCCAGAACAGCAACGAAGTCTACATCTCCTTCGGAGCGATGGGAAGAGCCGCCGGAGACCTTTCCGACGTCTACTTCTCCAAATCGACCGACGGAGGAGCAACTTGGTCGAGGCCGCGGAGAATAAACGACGATTTGACGACCCGTAACCAGTTCTTCCCGGCGTTGACTGTTTCGCCCAACGGCACCATCCACGTCATCTGGGGCGACATGCGCGACGACCCCGACAACTACCGCTACCACATCTACTACACGCGTTCCGGCGACCGGGGTGAAACATTCCTCGAAAACTCGAGGGTAACCGATTATCCGTCCAACCCAGCCTACGGCATAGCCAGCTTCGTCGGAGACTACTGGGGCATAGCGGCGACCAACAACGACGTCTACATGGTGTGGACAGATTCACGGGCCGGGTTCCGGGGCTCTCCCAACCAAGACATCGGCTTCGCGAGACTGAGGGCAGTAAAGTCGCCATCCATTTTCATCAGCCCGCCTTCGGGCCCGGCGGGGCAGGTGATTACCATCGTAGGCGACGGGTTCGCTGCACGGCAACGGGAAGTTTTCATCGAGTTCGACGGCGTCGTCATCTCATCCTTCCCCACCGACGCGGCCGGCAGGTTCACGGCCACCATCTACGTCCCCGTATCGGGTGAAGGCGCTCATCTCATCAGGGCCATCGACGTCCTCGGCAACGTCGCCGAAGCAACCTACTACACCAGCTTCGGGTTCAACAACGTCTTAGACCAGCTGAGGACCGTTCGGGAGGACACGTCGAAGAAACTCGACGAAATGATGAAAAAGCTTCCGAGCCAAGTCGACGTGGACAAGCTCGCCGACGCCGTCGCCGAACGACTGAAGCCCGAGCTCAGCAGGTCTGGTTCAAACCAGATGGGGGACATGGCTTTCGGGCTGGCCATCGTCGCCGTCGCGGCCGCCGTTGCTGCTTTCGCTATTGCGGCGAGAAGAGGGAGAAAGGTTTGAAAGCCAGAGCGTATGCATCCGTGTTTCTGCTGTTGACTTTTCTCCTGCTTTCGGCTGGTGCCCAGCAGTACAGCCCGCCCCACAGCAAACCAGGTCCGGCGGCGGACGTGATACGCGTAAGAGCGTATGCGGAGGAGGTTGCTCCCCAAGCTCTTGAACGCGGCGACATCGACATCTACCTTTACAGCATGCGGGTCTCCCGTCTCCAAGCACTCGAAAACAGGCCCGACATATCGATGGTCAGAGCTCCGTCGCTTCTTCTTTCGCTCATCCTCAACCCGGCGCCCGACCCCCGCGGCCTCAACCCCTTCAGCATCAAGGAAGTTCGGCAGGCCTTCCAATATCTCGTCAACCGGGAATACGTTTCCCGGGAGCTCTACCGCGGGCTGGCGTCTCCGATGGTAACCATCCTAACCCCCTACGACTACGATTACGCACAGTTCTTCAACACCGTCCTCGGAACAGGAATACGGTACGACCCCGAATACGCCAACAGAATAATCTCCAACGCCTTGACCGCCGCGGGAGCGGTCAAAAGAGACGGCAAATGGTTCTTCCGCGACACACCGATTTCGCTCAAGTTTGTGATAAGGACGGAGGATGAAAGAAGGGAGATAGGAGACCTCGTCGCTTCGGAGCTGGAGAAAGCCGGGTTCTCCGTCGAAAGAATCTACTTACCCTTCGCTCAGGCCATCGCAAGGGTTTACACAACCGACCCGCAGGAGTTCACGTGGCACATTTACACCGAAGGATGGGGCCGGGGAGCCCTGGAGAAGTATGATTCGACGTCGATTAACCAGTTCTGCGCGCCGTGGCTGGGAAACATGCCGGGATGGCAGGAATTCGGCTACTGGCAGTACAGCAACCAGCTGCTCGACGAGCTGGGCCAACGCATCTTCAAAGGACAATACAGCGGCCGCGAAGAAAGAAACACCCTCTACCTAAGGGCTTTACGTGAATGCGTGTCAGAGTCGGTGAGGGTCTGGGTCGCCGTAGTTATGCAGAGCACGCCGTTGTCGAAGAAGATTCAAGGAGTTACCGAAGATTTGGCCGCCGGCGCGAGGGGAATCTGGACCCTCCGGGAAACACACGTGCCGGGCAGAGAAATCCTCAACATCGGCCACCTCTGGGTCTGGACTCCCCGAACCGTGTGGAACCCCGTCGGAGGCTTCGGCGACGTCTACAGCGCGGACCTTTGGAGGGCCGTCGCAGACCCCTCCCTAACCCGTCATCCGTTCACAGGCCTCCCCATACCTTTCAGAGCAAGCTACACGGTCGAAACAGCGGGGCCGACGGGAACGCTTTCGGTGCCGTCCGACGCTTTCACCTGGGATGCCGCGTCAAAAAGCTGGAAAACCGTTCCGTCGGGGACAAGGGCCATAAGCAAAGTCACCTTCGACTACCGCCAATACACCGCGTCGAAATGGCATCACGGCATCCCGATAACCATGGCCGATGTACTCTACCGCATCCACCAAAGCTTCGACATCGCCTACGACGAAACAAAATCACGCATCGAATTCGCCCTCGCATTCACGTCAAGGCCGGTCCTCGAAACTTTCAAAGGCTTCCGGATACTTGACGACAGCAGGCTCGAAGTCTACGTCGACTACTGGAACTTCGAAAAAGACTACATCGCCGAATACGCCGACGTCTTCGGCGGAGGCATGCCTTGGGAGCTTCTCGCAGCATCGGACGACCTCGTCTTCACCCGAAGGCTCGTCGCCTACAGCGACACCGCCGCCGCCCGCTTCCGAGTTGACCAGCTAAACCTCGTCCTGAGGGAGCAGGTGAGCCTCGTCAGGCTTGCTTTGAACGATTTCATGGCGAAAAACTTCTTCCCGTCGAACGTCTTCACCGTCGGCGGCAAAGCATACGAAACACGGGAAAACGCTATGGCACGGTACAGGGCTCTCCTCAACTGGATAAACACCTACAACCTCGCCGTCGTAAGCAACGGCCCCTACTACCTCGCCGTCTTCGACCCCGCTTCACAGTACGCCGAGCTGAGGGCCTTCCGAGACCCGTCGTACCCGTTCAAGCCCGGAAAATGGTATTTCGGAACAGTTGACAAACCACGCATCCAAAAAGTCGAAGGAACGATATCGCCGGGAAGCGACGCCGTCATCACCATAAACACCGCAGGCCCGGCCGACGTCGCCGTAACATACTTCATCAAAGACCCGGCCACCGGCCAAACCCTTGAATCGGGAGTGGCCAAACCGACGGCGGGAGCGGTTAGAATAACGCTTCCAGCCGCGAAAACAGCCGGACTAAGCCCCGGCTTCATCGAGCTCGTGGCCGTAGCCTACAGCGAACAAGTCGCCACCGCCTTCAACTTCGTCGAAAAAATCGAAGTACGCAGACCAACAACCACCGTTACAACCCCGAGAACGACCGTCGTAACCACTCCAGCGGCCCCAGAACAACCTCCGCCGCCGACCTGGCTCATCATAGCTTTAGCTGGCGTCGCCGCCGTTGCCGTGGCAGCCGCCTTGCTACTGCGCCGCCGCTAACCTTCCAAAATTGTTGAAAGCGAGTCGATGTGCCCGATGACGACGAGGAGAATTTCGTCGGTCAGCTGCTCTATCGCGTTTGGATATTCGTCAACTCCCGGTGGCGCGTTGAGTATCCAGTCGATGTAGAGCGGGCACCAAGCGATTATTTCGGCGCGGGAAGTTCCGGTCAGCCGCGGTTGTTTTTCCAACCAGTCGAAGTATAGGTCGAGGCTGGCGAGGATTTTGTCCACGGTCAGCGCGAGGTTGGGTTCGCTTTTCAGGCTTAGGGTACGTGTTTCGTTCCAGAATTCTCTCGCGGCTTCCCGCTGGTTCGGCGGGTCGTTCCGTATCCAGCTGAGGAGAACGCGGTCGTTCTCCAAACGCGTTAGAACGTTTTTGACGGCCTCTGATTTCGCCCGGAGGGACTGTAGCTCCCTTCTCGCCGCCGTGTTTTCGTCCGTCAACTGCTGAATCTGGGCCTCCAGCCGCCGCACCCTTTCATCCAGTTCCCGGGCCCTTCTCTGGGCGTTGTCGAGAAGAGCTTGAACGGATTTGATGTCCGATTCGAGGCCGCTGACCCGGTTGTTTGAAGCGGTCAGCTGGCTCTGAAGACGGCTGTTTTCAGCCCGTAGCTCGTCGACCAAACGCTGGTAGGCCGCCGTGCTCTCCCCCAGAACCACCGAGTAGTACGTCGCTCCAACGGCCACTCCTGCAAACAACGCAACGACGACAGCCGCAACCGTTAACGACTTCATGCAAAGCAGATAGGATTCAGCCGGCTTATAAGCTGTTAAACCCTTACACGGGGGTCGAGGGCAATTATCAAAATTTCGATGATAAACCTTGCCGCGACGTAGATGACGGTATAGATGAAGGTGAGGGCGACGACGAGGCCTTCGTCGAAGGCTGAAATGGCTTCGTAGTAGAGCCTTCCCATGCCGGGCCAGTTGAAGACCGTTTCCGTCAGTATCGCGCCGCCGATGGAGCCGGCGATGGCGAAGACGATGTTCGTCGCTATCGGTGGTGCAGCGGGCCTCAGAACATATCGGCTGCGTATCAAGCTGTCCGGCAGGCCTTTCGCCTTCGCGACCTGGACGAAATCTTCCTGAACTATGTTGAGGACGATTGTCCGGCTGACGTAGGCCCATCCTCCTACGACGATTATCACCAGCGTCAAAACCGGTAGGAAAGCGTGCCAGAGAAGGTCGAAAAACCTGAGAAACGGGTCTGTAGGAGGCGGCGCGCTGTAAAGCCCGCCCGACGGAAATAGACGGAGCTGGTAGTAGAAAATGAGGATTAGTATCAAGCCCGTCCACCACGATGGAAGGGCGTAGCTCGCGGCGGCAAGATAAACAACCGCTTTGTCGAGGGCTTTTCCCCTCCGGTAGGCGGCCCTCATGCCGAGGTTGATGCCGACAAACGCGCTTATGACGACGGCCGTCGTCACCAGCAGTATGGTGTAGGGGATGCGTTCCGCTATGATGTCTGCGACTTTCCTACTTCCCGCGAACGACGTGATAGTCCGAGAGTATCCGAGGTCGAGGAAAAGAACCCGGAAAACCATGGCGGGAATTCTTTCGTACCAAGGCCTGTCGAGGCCGTAGGATTCCCAAAGCTCTTTCTTCACCTGCTCCACCGCCGCCTCCAGCTCGACCGGGTCTTTGATCCGCTGGGAAAGGCTTTGCCGGACTGTCCGCAGTTCTTCGTTGACGTAGGCCGCGAGAATTCTGTCGGAAACACCGGTGTAGCCCAACACCACGACGACCAGCAGAAGCACAGTCAACAGCACTATGACAAGCGTCGCAGCCTTGACGACGAAAGTTCGCAGAAAACTCATGGACAACCAGCACCGTCCAAAACCAAACCTACCCAGAGCCTCGTAGTTTTTCGTGTTCGGGTATTTCGAAGGTCAACAGCAGAGGAACCGGCGACGGGTTCATCTTACCGATGATGTAGAACTGGCCTTCGGGAAGGCGGAGAAGGCTCGAAGGGTCGACAAGCGACGTGGCGAAAAACTTCTCGGCCTCCGAGACGTCGAGGGGATGGATTCTTCCGATGAACAATGTGTTGAGGTTCCGTCTGACGGCGGCGTTGATTCCTATTTCACCGGCTATCCCCTGCGAAATGAGGGTGATCGACAGGCCGTAGGAACGGCCCAACGCGGCGATGCTCATGATTTCACGGGTCGTCGCCTCCTCAAGCCCCCGCGGATTCCATGGACAGTACTGCGGCGCCTCGTCAACGACCAAAGCAATCCCGAGCTTCTTCTTCTCCTCCATCAGATACCGGAGAAACCGTGCGACGGAAAGGAAAATACTCAGCTTCTGCTCCTTCGCACCATAGCTCAAATCAATAACCACGACATGTTTTTCACGTAGTTTTTCTATCAGACGTTCCGGCGTCTCCTCACCCATCAACGGCTCGACGTCATCCGTCCTCAGCCGGTTGAGATATCGTTGCGCCCTCCGCCAGTAGATGGAAGCCCATCTGTTCGGTTTGCCCGACTGGTCTTGGTTGTCGGCTTCGATGATCAGCTTCATCTTGGTTTTGATGTTCGCGAGAGTCTGTTCCGCATCTGTTCCTTTCCAACCTCCTTCTGATATGATTTCCTCGAGGTAGCCGAGCAGTTTTTTGCCCATTTCTCCGCTTCCGAAATAGTCAAGCCTTTCGGCGAGGAAAGAACGAACCGATTCATCGTCGAGCTCCAGC
>JANWZT010000039.1 GCA_025054515.1 Candidatus Caldarchaeum sp. | reverse complement strand
CCTGGAGCTATTCTCGAGTTAAAGCCCTTGGTCTTTGCGTGGTCGTCGCTGAGGAACAGAGGATTCGCGGCCCAAGTTAAAGCCGCGAACAAATCGATGTCTGAGCCCGTTATCGTCCTTTCTCTTGTCTGGAACTCCTGCCCGATTTCGAATTCTTCGAAGAACATTTCATCCGGGCCAAAGGCGGTCGAATTCTTTTTCCGTGTTTTCGACGGCTTGAGCTGGGTTGACGTCGAGCCCAAGGGATTGGAGGGTTTTTCCGAGAGCGAAGATAGTGTTGACGATTTTTTCACGACTGATGAGGCCGATATTGGCGATGCGGAACATTTTTCCCTTGTAGTGGGCGAGGCCTCCGGAAATTTCGATGCCGTATTTCTTTTTCATGGTCTCCCGGATGGCGGCGTCGGTCAGGCCCGGCGGTATGTGCATCGCCGCAACAATCGGTGATTCGTATCCGCGGCCCGCGTAGAACTCAAGTTGGTAGGAGCGGAGGCCTGTGTAGAGAGCGGCTGCTCCCGCCGTATGACGGGCCAGCCATTTGTCGAAGCCGATTTCATGGATGATGCTCAGAGCTTCGTCGAAAGCCCAGAAAAGCGTTATAGCCGGCGTGAACGGCGTCTCCCATCTTTCCATGAAATGCCTGTATTTCACCAAGTCGAAATAGGGAGGCCTCAACTTCTTTTTTTCTATCTTCTCCCACGCATGCTTTGAAACAGTTACTATGGCGAGTCCCGGCGGAGTTGCGAGACATTTCTGCGTCCCGGTGATGCACATGTCTATGTTGTATTCGTCGACCGCAACCCTTACTCCGCCGACCGCCGTAACAGCGTCCGTAACCAGCAAAACCCCACGTTCTCGGCAGATTTTACCGATTTCCTTCACGTCGCGGGAGATAATGCCCGTGGATGTTTCGTTGTATGGGAACCCGACTATGGCGGCGTCTGGATGCTGGTCAAGAAGCTTTTTGACGGCTTCGGGGTTTGGGCCTTGCCCGTTTTCCAGCGGATGTTTGACGACGTTCCCGCCGTAGGCGGCGAAAGCTTCCGCCATCCTTTCCGCGAAAAGCCCCGCCGAAAGAATCAAAACCTTGTCGCCCGGCATCGTCAAGTTTGCGGCCGCCGCCTCGACACCGCCGGTTCCCGAAGAAGTCAAAACATAAACATCTGAATTAGTTTCAAGCACTTTACGAAGCTTTTCAACAACGCTTTTCATTAAAAATCTGAACTCTTCAGACCTGTGGTCGATCATCTGCCGCGCCATAGCACGGATAACTCTTTCATGAATTTCAGTTGGGCCTGGAATCATCAACAAATCGAAACGACCTCAGTGCTAAGACGTATTGTCCGAATTTTAAATGTATTGCACTTGCTCAGCGTTGATGAACCGCGTTCGCTTCCGCGTCTATGAATAAAAAGCTGCGACAAGTTTAAACCGTGCTTGCTGGCTAAGCTTGCCGTGCTTGCTTACGCCGAGAAATACCGTGTCATCGGGAAATCTCTCCCCAAGGTGGATGGTAATGCGAAAATCCGCGGAGCCGCACGTTACGTCGACGATTTAGAACTTCCCAACATGCTCTACGGAAAAATTCTACGTAGCCGTTACGCTCACGCGAGAATTGTCCGCATCAACACCGAGAAAGCGTGGAAAGTTCCGGGAGTCCGGGCGGTCATCACGGGCTACGACACCAAGATGAATAACATGGGGATCCTGCAGGATCAGCCTCCCCTTAAAACCGGAAAAATCCGGTCGGTAAGAGACGAAGTGGCGGCGGTAGCCGCTGAAACACCCGAGGCCGCTGAAGAGGCGGTTGAGGCCATAGAGATAGAGTATGAACCACTGGAAGGCGTTTTCGACCCTGAGGAGGCGATGAAGCCCGATGCTCCACTAGTCCACGAGGAATACGGAAGCAACGTCGTCGACCTCAAAATGAATTTCACGTCGATGGACAGGGATTCTTTCGAACAGGTTTTCGAGAAGGCCGCGGCCGTTGTTTCAGACCGGTATCAGGTTCATTACATGAATGCGTCGCCGCTTGGAACGATGGGAGTTGTCGCGCATTTCAACGAAACAGGAGAGCTTGTCGTCTACACCAACACGCAGGCCCCTTTCCTCTACCGCCACGAACTCGCCAAAATCATGGGGTTCAACCCCGCCAAAATCCGCGTCATCCAGCCCGAAATCGGCGGCGCCTTCGGAAGAGGCATGGACGTCTATCCCATCGACCCGATCACCGCTGCACTTTCAATAAGGACCCGGAGGCCCGTAAAACTGATTTTCAGCCGTGAAGAGGAGCTGCAGTACGCCCCGCCGAGACAGCCCGCGGTTGTTTACATGAGGACCGCGGCGGACAGGGGTGGTCGGCTGCTGGCGCGTGAAGCCCGTGTGGTCCTCGATGCCGGAGCCTATGTTTCTTGGGGGCCTTTCGACGGACGCGTTATGATGGCAACAGTTTCGGGGCTGTATGATGTGCCGCATGTTCTTTTTGACGCAAAAGTTGTCTACACTAACAACCCCTACACGGGGACGCAGCGTGGAGCCGGAAACCCCCAGATAACCTTCGCCATAGAACAGCAGATGGACGCTCTCGCCGAAGAACTGGGCATGGACCCGGTCGAACTCCGCATACTTAACGCCAACAAACCCAATTCGACCACTCCACAGGGAATGAAGATAACCACGTGCGAGCTCCGGGAATGTTTGCGGAAGGCGGCAGAGCTGATTGGCTGGCGTGGCAGAGGAATGGCAGGGCCCAATAGGGGCATCGGGTTTGGGGCCTTCTTCCACGTGGGAGGAGGCGCGCGTGTTTATCGTTCCGACGGATGCGGTACAATACTTTCGATAGACGACTTCGGTTTAGTCACCGTCATCACGGGCTCGACCGACCTCGGAACAGGCTCCGACACAGCCATCGCCCAAATCGTTGCCGAAGAACTCGGCATAGATATCACAAACATCCGGATAGTCAACGATGACGCATCGATAAGGCCATGGGACGTGGGAACACACGCCAGCCGGGCTACCTTCGTCGCAGGCAACTCAGCCCTGCTCGCGGCCCGGAAAGCCAAAGAAATATTGGCCAAAGCAGCCGCCCAAGAGCTGGACACAACGGTCGACAAACTCGTTTTCGAAAAAGGGGTTGTCTACGACCGGGACGCACCTTCAAAACGTATCGAATTTGATAGGTTAGTGCGGCGGATACATTTCCGGCAGGGCGGAAGCAACGTCGTCGTGACGGCTTATTATGACCCGCCTACGGAGATGCAGGATGAAAGATGGATGGGCAACCTTTCGGCGGCTTATGTTTTCGGCGCTCAAGCGGCGTTAGTGGAAGTCGACCCGGAGACGAAATGGGTGAAAGTGCTCAAAGTCGTGTCCGTCCATGATTCGGGTCGTATCATCAACCCAGCGGCCGCCGAAGGACAGGTTCACGGCGGCGTCGTGATGGGAATCGGCTACACCCTCTACGAAGAGCTGGTACTGGAACAAGGCAGAGTTTTGAACGCATCTTTGATGGATTACCTTCTTCCAACCTCCGCTGAAACACCGGAGATTAAAGCCGTATTCATCGAAACACCCGACCCCGCCGGGCCATTCGGGGCAAAAGGTATCGGTGAAACCGGCTGCATTCCGACGGCCGCCGCCATAGCCAACGCCATCTACGACGCCACCGGCAAAAGGGTTAAACAACTTCCAGTTAAGCCGGAAAGGCTTTTCAGCGATTAACTTGGTGTGTTGTTGTATAACGTATTTATACGGGCATAACGGCGTTATACAGGATGGCTGAAAATTCAACTCTTGAAATCGATTACAGCAAATACGACTTCAAAGACCCCGAGCTATACGTCTACAAATCCAAACCGGGCCTTTCAGACGAAGTCGTGGAGGAGATTTCGAGGCAGAAGAACGAGCCCGAATGGCTGAGGAAGTTCCGGCTCAAAAGCCTCGAAATCTTCTACCGGAAACCCATGCCAATATGGGGCGCTGACCTTTCCGGCGTCGACTTTGACCGCATCCATTATTACATCAAACCCAGCGACCGGAAAGCCCGCAGCTGGGACGACGTACCCGAATACATCAAGCAAACTTTCGAACGGCTGGGCATCCCCGAGGCCGAGCGGAAATTCCTCGCCGGCGTCGGAGCACAGTACGAAAGCGAAGTGGTCTACCACAACCTCCAAAAGGAGCTGGAGAAGAAGGGGGTCATATTCGTCGACCCCGACACCGCTTTCCGGGAATATTCCGACATCTTCAAGCCCTATTTCGGCAAAGTCGTTCCACCCGAAGACAACAAGTTCGCAGCCCTCAACAGCGCTGTTTTCAGCGGCGGCAGCTTCATCTACGTTCCTGAAGGCGTTGAAATTCAGTATCCTCTGCAGGCCTACTTCCGGATTAACGCCGCGAACGTCGGCCAGTTCGAACGAACACTTATCATCGCCGAACCCTACAGCAGAGTCCACTACATAGAAGGATGCACCGCTCCCATCTATTCGACTTCATCGCTGCACACGGCGGTTGTTGAAATCGTCGCCAAAAAAGGAGCCTACGTCCGGTACACCACGCTACAGAACTGGAGCAGCGACGTCTACAATCTCGTGACAAAGAGGGCGCACGCCTACGAGGAGGCGACGGTGGAATGGGTTGACGCCAACATCGGAAGCAAAGTGACGATGAAATATCCGAGCGTTTATTTGCTGGGCAGGGGGGCGAAGGCCGATATTCTATCGGTCGCGTTTGCTGGAAAAGGCCAGCATCAGGACACCGGAGCCAAAGCCGTTCATCTTGCTCCCGACACGACTTCACGCATCACCTCCAAATCTGTCTGCAAAAGCGGCGGCCGAACCTCCTACCGCGGGCTGCTCCACGTTGCGAAAGGAGCGAAACGCGTTAAATCCAGCGTCCGGTGCGACGCCCTCATTCTTGACGACATCTCCAGAACCGATACTTATCCATACAACGAAATCAACGAAGAAGACACCACGGCAACACATGAGGCCACCGTAGGAAAAATCGGCGAAGAACAGCTCTTCTATTTGATGAGCAGAGGCCTGAAGGAGCAGGAAGCCCTCAACATGATTGTTCTCGGGTTCCTCGAGCCCTTCACAAAGACCCTGCCGATGGAATACGCCGTCGAATTCAACAGGCTCATCGAGCTGGAAATGTCCGGCTCAGTCGGCTAACCCAGGCGAAAACTCCACAACATCCCCAATCTCCAAACCAACTTTTTCAGATATACCGGCGTTAACCTCCAAAACATATTTCGCCTCTTTATCAGGTACGAATACAGGGCAGGCCTCGGTCGGATTGCAGGGCTGGGCCTTTTCGACGATGTGAACAACCTGCTTCGACTCGTCGAGCCAAATGATGTCGATGGAAAAACGCATCTCATACATCCAAAACCCATATTTGCCCGGCTGTTTAAAAACGAAAAGCATCCCCGCGTCTTCGGGAAGATTGGGCCTGCCGGAAAGACCTCTGCTTCTTTCGGTGTCGGTTTTAGCGACCTCGACGTAGAAGACGCGGGTTTTCAGCTTGACGTAATGCCTTTGCGTCGACTCCGTGGTTGCGGCGTCGCTGCTAAAGGGCCGACTATTGGTTGACACCGCTTCGGTTGCAGATGTCCTGTTGCCTGCGGTAGAAAAATTCCAGACGACAGAAGATAGAATAAAAACGAAAAGCGAGATCGCGACGGCCCAGGTTGTCTTAGACAAGCTTCGCCGATACAGTTATCTTGACGTTGCCTTTCAAAGCTTTCGAAACAGGGCATCCGTCGCCCGCCATAGAAGCCGCCTTCTGAAAACCGTCTTGAGACATTCCCGGAATCTGGCCAACAACGTTCAGCCGCACTTCGGTGATTCGGAACCCTTCATCAGTCTTGGCAAAGACCGCGTCGGCCGTGACTTCAAGCCGTGTCGCCGGCTTACCTTCTTTGGCCAAGATGTTGGACAAAGCCATGGCGAAACAACTGGCGTGGGCCGCTGCCAGAAGCTCCTCCGGACTGGTCATTCCCGGAACCTTCGAAGACCTGGCAGCCCACGTAACATCCTTCGTCGGCAGCGCTCCGCTGTCGAAGCTCACCTGTCCTTTACCGTGGAACAAATCTCCTTCCCAAACGGCTTTTGCTCTGCTGACAACCTCTGACATGTTCCTTTTCGTTTTATGTTGTTTTTAGGCTTTACGCTGTAACGCAGCTGGACCATCCACAGTCAAGACATTTTTGACAACCTTCTTGGAAAACGATGTTTTGGTTGACGCAGACTGGACAAACCGTAGCCAAGGCAGCCGACGAAACCAAAGCTCTGGCGGGAATAGGTCGAACATCGATACCGAAACGTCGCAACATTTCAGGCGTCTTGTTGACGATTTCGACAACATATTTTCCGCTCCTCTGTGTCGGTGTGGAAAGAACTTGGGCGGTCTTAGAGCCGTCTCTGTACACGGTAACACCCTTGAGGCCCAGCTTATGAGCCGCGATGAAGACTTTGAAAACATCTTCAACCGCCACCCATGAAGGCATGTTGATGGTTTTACTCACCGAAGCGTCAACCCATTTCTGCACCTCGTGCTGAGCCCGCAAATGGTCCCACCATGGAATGTCCAAGGCTGTCACGAAAACACGCCGTATTGCCGGAGGTATCTCCTCGACTTCCTGAACCGAGCCACCGTTTTCCGCCACTTTTTTCAAAACATCGTCCTTGGGGAGACCGGTTCGCGTGATGTATTTTTCGAAGACTTGGTCGACGTAGTAGTATGTTCCGGCGGTTGTCTGTTTGCGGTAGACGATGGCGAACTGTGGCTCAAGCCCGGACGAAACGTCAGCGAGCATCGAGATGCTTCCCGTCGGCGCAACTGTCAGAAGATGACTATTGCGTATGCCTTTCTTCACCATTTCTCTGAGTTTTTCCCAGTCCATCGAGGGCTCGCCTCCGTCGTGAAGGCCTTGGAACGGGATGATTCCGTCAGCCCATGATGAGCCGTTGAAGTCGGGAAACGGACCTCTTTTCTGAGCGATTTTCACTGATGTTTCGACGGCTTTGTATGCGATGTATTCCATGATTTTAGCCATCGTTTCAAACCCCTGCTCGCTGTTGTATGGAATTCCCAGCTCGTACAACATGTCGGCGAGACCCATTATGCCCAAGCCGATGCGCCTAGTTCTCAGCGTCATCGTTTCTATGGCCTTGGTTGGATGCTTCGTCAGGTCCACGACGTTGTCGAGAAACATCACGGCCGTCTCAACCGCTTCGCCCAGCTCTTCCCAGTCTATCACGCCGTCTTTGACGAAGGCGTGTAGGTTGATTGAGCCGAGGTTGCATGATTCGTGTGGATAGAGTGGTTGCTCTCCGCAGGGGTTGACGCAGTTGATTTCGCCGTAGATTTGTCGTAGTGGGTTCAGCCGGTTGATGTTGTCGTGGTAGAGCAGTCCGGGGTCGGCTGTTCTCCAAGCGTTTTCGGCTATGAGATGCAGAAGCGTACGCGGGTCGCCTGTTTTCCAGACGGAGCCGTCTCTGGGGTTGACGAGGGGGTAAGGCTTGCCGTCTTCGTAGTGTTGCCAGAAATCTTTCTTGACCATGACGGATATGTTGAAGTTCTCCAAAAATCCCGGCGTCTGTTTAGCTGTGATGAATTTCTCTACGTCGGGATGACTGATGTCGAGAACTCCGATGTTGGCGCCACGTCGTCTCCCGCCCTGCTTGACAACATCCGTAACCACGTCGATTATGCGCATAAAAGATACAGGACCCGAAGCGACGCCGCCGGTCGAAGCGACCACGTCGCCTTCCGGCCGGAGCTTGGAATAGTTTATCCCGACGCCCCCGCCCGTCTTGAAAATTATCGCCGCCTCTTCGGCCGTCCGCATGATGGAAGTGATGTCGTCTTCCACGTCGAGGACGAAGCAAGCGCTCAGTTGACCGAGCACCGTTCCCGCGTTGAACAGGGTGGGGCTGTTGGGGAGGAATCGTTTTTCGACCATGATTTGATAGTATTTCCGGTACTGCCTGTAAAAAGCGTCCGGGTTTTCCCGTAGAAATTCAAGGATTTCTTTCAAAGTTTTCTTCATCTGTCCTTTTTCGTCGAGCCTTCGGTAAAGGGCCGCAAGCCTTTCGAGATGGTGTACGTTCCACGTCGTTTCGATTTCTTGTTTGGACGGCCCGACGCCGATTTTCCCCGCGTATCCGGCAATTAAATCGTCTTCGACCGGTTTTCTATCATGATTTCCCGAAAGGTCGAAAAACATCGGGTCGTAGACGACGTCCGCCAAAACTATCAACGCAGCCGTCCTCTGGAACATCTGTTTGGGTTTTTCCGCGATTTTCCCAGTTTTGTCTTTGAGGAGATATCTGGCGGCCATCAGCCTGATTGCGTTGACCGAAAACTTCTTGTCGACTTCGTCTACATACGTTGCTTCAAGAATTCTCATTTTTTCTTCGCGGATTCGGGTTCTTTCGTGGCGATATAGGATGTAGGCTTTGGCCACTTCCTTCAATCCGTGATCCATCAAAACAGCTTCGACGATGTCCTGAATCTCCTCTACGTGAGGAATTTTTTCCGTGCCGTATCTTTCCGCCAACTTATCCAGAACAGAAGCGACTACGGACTCGAGAACCGCTTCATCCATCAGCCCACGGGAAGCCATGGCCTTCCTGACGGCCTCCCGAATCCGGCCGGCGTCAAAATCGACGACACGGCCGTCCCTTTTCACCACTTTGAGAGGCAGGTTCCGCAACCCCATCCAATCATGGGAAGACCTCCGGGTATTTTGTGTTTATTTGGCAAACCCTTAAAACACAATCTTCATATTTTTTGTCAGAATGAGGTCAAAGTTTTTGTTTTTTGTCGCAGTCGCGGTTTTGGCTGTGGCCACGGGAGCGGTGGCGGCTCTGTTGACCCGCGGGGGGTTAACCGGTTACGAGCCTCCGATAACCATCCCCGGCGAAAGAGTTCTTCCCGACTTCACCCTCACCGACCAAAACGGTAGGCCATTCAGCCTTTCGAGCGTGAAAGGAAAAGCGGTTCTCATGTATTTCGGTTACACAAACTGCCCCGACGTGTGTCCCTTGGTTTTGAGCAAAGTGGGAAAAGTGATTAGAGAACTGGGTGACAGAGGCGACGGTTTAGCGGTCATTTTCGTCACAGTCGACCCAGAAAGAGACACGCCAGAAGCCTTAAAACGCTACGTTTCATACTATTCGCCCAAAATCATCGCCTTGACCGGCACTCCCGCGGAAATCGAAAAAGTCATGACTCTCTACAACGTCTACGCCAAAAAACATCCACCCGACGAAAAAGGAAACTACATCGTCGACCATTACGCTTTGGTTTTGGGCGCCGACAAAAACCACGTACTAAGAACTGCTTTAACGCCCGACGCGTCTCCCGAAGACTACCGTAAAACAGTTGAATGGCTTCTGAAAAAATGAAAGACAGAACACTAATTCTGTCGACAGCCGCGTCATCGACGGCCTACTACCTCTTCTACCTCTTCTTCACGGGAGCCGTCCAGCTATTCCAGACTCCAAGGCTCGGAATACAGAACATATCCATCATCTTCTCGACGGTGGAAACACAGCTCTACACAGGGCCTCTGATCCAAATCGTAGGCGATGGATTCGTCCTCAACATGAGAATCTATCCGGTGCTGCTCGGCGTGTTGATTTCGCTGCTCGTCGGATACAACGCCGGCATTCTTTTCACCCTTTGGCGGAAGAGGTTGCTACGCGTTTGTCTCGTCGGCTCGGCTTGGAGCGGCGTCGGCGGACTTCTCGCCAGCGTCGTAAGCTTCGGATACGTCTGCTGCGGATGGCCCGCATCCATCGCCCTCTTCGGCGTCGGTCTCGTCACAGCCTTCAGCCCCTACCTCACAGCCGCCGCAGTCGCGTTGCTCGCCCTAAACGGATACGTCCTGAGAAGAAGGCTCCAAACACTCGAAAAACTAAAAAACATCCAGAAAAGCTGAAAAACCGCAGCACACCCCGCGGTAGCTCAGCCTGGTAGAGCGCCCGGCTGTAGCGGTCAGCCCAAGGCTGTGCCGAATAATCAGCCCGCCAGGCAACATGGAAACCGGGTGGTCGCAGGTTCAAATCCTGCCCGCGGGATTTATCACATCCGGTGAGTGG
>JANWZT010000038.1 GCA_025054515.1 Candidatus Caldarchaeum sp. | reverse complement strand
GGGCGTCTTCCATCGAAAGCCGAAGCCTTTCGGCCATGGCGTTGACCTCGCCGGGAGAATCAGCCAAAGGCCTTCCCATCTCGTAGGTTATCGTTCTCGCAAATTCATCCGAATGATCCTTTAGAAGCCGCGCAGCCTCTTCCATAATTTCAATACGGTCGATTGCGGCCAACGACCTTATCCGGCTCTGACTCTCTTTAGCGGACCTGACCGCTTTCTCCACGTCTGAGGCGGTGCAACTCTGGACGCGGGCGACCTCGCTTCCGTCGATGGGCGAGACCACGCGGAAAGTCTGAGCCGGCTTTCTCGTCCAAACTCCGTCGATGAAGCTTCCGAACACGGGGATGCCATTTTCATCTTCTTCGTATATGTCCGCGAAAATCCTGCTAAACTGAAGGCTCAACAAAACCACCTCCGCCAGCACCATGAAGCCGTTTGTAAAAAATGTTCCCGAGAACCTCTCTATAGATAATTTGATGATTTATACTATCCTTTGACTACTCCGATGGGGACAAGACGGGCGACTTTGGTGCCGATGCCGACCTGATGGCTGACTTCGACGACTTCGTCCACGGATTTGTAGGCCGCGTCAACCTCCTCTACGACGGTTTCCATGCTGTCGCCTTTCACAAATATACCTCGGCTTTCGAGCTCCCGCAGCACTTGTTCTCCCCTATATCTTCTTTTGGCCCCGCTTCTGCTCATTTCGCGCCCCGCACCATGGGCTGTGCTGCCGAAGCTCAGCTCCATCGCCTTTGGGTTTCCCAGCAAAACCCAGCTTGCCGTCCCCATCGAGCCGGGAATCAGAACGGGCTGGCCAACATCTCGGTAGATATGGGGTATCAGTGGATGGCCGGCGGGGAAGCTGCGGGTCGCTCCCTTTCTGTGGACGAAGACGTCAACATCGCTTCCGTCCACCTTGTGTTTCTCCAGCTTTACGATGTTGTGGCAGACGTCATACACAATCTGCAACCCCATTTCGTCAGCCGGCCTTTTGAAAACCTGTTCGAAGCTCTGTCTCACCCAGTGGCTGATGGCCTGTCGGTTGGCGAAGGCGAAGTTGACCGCGCATCCGAAGGCTTTGAGGTACTGGGTTGCTTCGGGACTGTTTGTGGGAGTGCATGCAAGCTCCCTGTCAGGAAGCCGAAGGCCATATTTCGCCACGGCTCTCTCCATGACACGGAGGTAGTCGCTACATATCTGATGGCCGTAGCCACGGCTTCCGCAGTGAATCAAAACCGTTATCTGGCCTTCTTGGAAAATGCCCATCGCTTTGGCTGCTTTCGGGTCGAAGATTTTGTCGACACGCTGTATTTCGAGGAAATGGTTTCCGCTTCCGAGAGTTCCTATCTGTGATTCTCCGCGTGCTTTCGCCTCCCTTGAAACGAGTGAAGGATCTGGGTCCGGGATACTTCCCGTCTTGTAGGACGGATAACGGCCTTCTTCCTCCATCCTCCGAAAGTCTTCAGACCATCCCAGCCCATATTTTTCGATCACATATCGTGCTCCTTCCATCGCTATTTTGTCGAGGTCGGAATGAGTCACCACGAAATCTTTCCTCCTCGACCCAAGCCCGGCGGGCACGTTCCGGAAAACTGTGTTCACCAGCTCGACAATTCGTGGCCTCACCTCATTTATGGTGAGGTTAGTCACCATCAGCCTCACGCCACAGTTGATGTCGTAGCCGACACCTCCGGGAGAAATGACCCCTTCAGACGCGTCCATGGCCGCTACTCCACCGATGGGAAAGCCGTATCCTTCGTGAGCATCCGGCAGGACAGTCGACTGTTTGACAATTCCGGGCAGGGTTGCGACGTTTACAGCCTGTTCGAGGGTTCGGTCGGTCTTCATCTTCTCTAAAAGCTTCTCCGACGCGTAAACGATCACCGGTACTTTCATGTCTTTCCGGTAGGAGGTGGGGATGCGCCAGACGTTGTTCCCTATTTTTTCGAGGGGTGGAGCCATTTGAACAACACCTGTTAATGGATGGCAGTCGGTCCGATTTAAACGCTCTTTAAAAGCTCTTCCAACGATAGTGTTCGACGGCTCAGATACGGTGATATTATCTCGGTGTTGGGGTCTTTCAACGCGTGACCTGTCGCCACACAAACTACGGTCGAGGACTTGTCCATCAACCCTTTTTCGACAAGTTTTTTCACCCCCGCCAGCGAAGCGGCCGAAGCCGGCTCCACACCGATCCCGACCTCCGATGCAAGAATTCTCTGCGCTTCGAGAATCAGTTGGTCGCTGACTTTTTCCGCCAACCCTTCGGATTCGCGGACAGCTTTCAAGGCCTTCATCCAATTGACAGGCTTACCTATCCTTATCGCCGAAGCAATCGTCGTCGGGTTTTCGACGGGCCTCAAAACATTTTCTCCTTTCTTGACCATGTCAACAAACGGCGAAGCTCCCTCCGCTTGAACAGCCACGAGTCTTGGAGGCCTGTCTATCAAGTCGATGGTTTGGAGTTCTTTGAAGCCCTTCCAGATAGCTGAGATGTTTCCGCAGTTGCCCACCGGAACCGAGACGAAGTAGTCGGTGTTTTTCAGATCGGTCCAGAGCTCGAAGGCGAGCGTTTTCTGGCCTTCGATACGCCACGGGTTGACCGAGTTGAGTATGTAGACTTCGGAGCCGACCGCTTTGGAAAGAACCGAGCCGAGAGCTTTGTCAAACCCTTCAGCTATTTGAACCGTCTTGGCTCCGTGCAAAACTGTTTGGAAGAGCTTTCCAGCCGCTATCCCTTTTTTCGGAACGACGACGATTGCTTTGAGCCCCGCCGCTGCTGCGTAGGCTGACATGGAAGATGAAGTATTGCCGGTTGATGCGCAGACGACAATTTTTCTCCCGAGTTCGACTGCTTTTGAAACACCGACGCTCATCCCACGGTCTTTGAAGCTGCCCGTCGGGTTGAGGCCTTCGAATTTGATGTAAATTTCGCGGACGCCGGCCCATTTTGCCGCTTTTTCCGCCAGATAAATCGGAGTGCCGCCTTCCATCAGAGAAACAACCCGGCCCGTGATGGGAATTAGCTCCTTGAATCGCCAAATCGTCCGGCTTCTATGCTCCCACGATGATGCCAGAGACCGGCCGTCGGTTTCGGCGAGCCAAGGAAACTTTATTTCAAGAAGCGACCCGCATGCTCTACATGAATAGATTGGCTCGTGACTCGGGTATTCGGCTCCGCAGGATATGCATTTCTGTACCGCAAGTTCTTTCAAGGCTGATCCTGTTCAGTAAATCAGCATCAGCACGGCGCCTATGACGAGGAAGGCGACGAAAAGAGCGGTTAAAGGCCCCATCAGCGTGAAGGCCGCAAACGACGTGGTAGCCAGGTTGTAGGCGATGAAAGCCGACCCTACCAGCAAAAGAAGACCGACCACCTTGATGGCCAATCTCAAAACAGTCTTTGCCGAAACCAATTCCGTACCAATTTTGATAATTGTTAGTATATAATGTCGTCGCCGACTTTCGGATGGCCAGTCAAATGTGGAAGTAGTCAAAAGATATAAGTAGATTTTGTTACAAAAGGATGGATGCTGAGGTATCTTCTTCCATCATTCCTGATGTTTATTCTGCTTTCGTCCGGTTACGCAGTCGATCCGATACCACCCGGGACAGAGTTTGGCACGGCGTACGTCAGAGTTACCGACTGTATTTCCGGGGCGGCCGTCGCGGGGGCGTCGGTCAACCTCGACAACCCAACACATCGCACCAGCTCGATCACCAACTCGACGGGCCACGCATCCGTCAACGTTTTCGCATGGTTCTACAGCTATTACGTGACGGCACCGGGGTACAGGATCGAAGCTGGCCAGAGAAGGTTCTCAATTGGGGAGGTATTCCAAATCTGCATCGTTCCCGAAGCGGCCGGGTTCTGGCGAGTTGTTGCTACGGTTATCGCTTGGCAGGGGGACATCCATGCAGGCGGTAGCGGATGGGCTATAATCCGGATGAAAAACCTTGAAGCAGGCGTCTTCAACATCACCGAATTCCAAATATGGCTATCAGGATATGACGGGCCGGCCATCACTTTTTCGAAGCCAGAAGGCGTAGTTCTCGGACGGTTGGTCGACAGAGACATCAACATAACGATAAGGCCGAACGCTGACGTCCCCGTTGGACGGCTTAAAGCAGAGCTCAAATTCAAAGCGGTGTTCACGGGCGATGATGGACGGAGAATAGGGCCTTTGACGGTCTCGACTGACCTTGACTACGTCGTCATCGAGCCGTATAGAACCTTCAGGTTCCGCGTAACCGACTACTGGGGCCTTAACCCGGTTCCCGACGCAACCGTGGAAATGACGTCAACTCTGCCGGGAGCCACCGCGACCTTCCTCTACAAATCCGACGAAAACGGCTACGTCGAAATAAGGAGAATGAACGAAGGCGCTTACCTCACCAAAATTTTCTACCTATCTCCCTACGACGGCCGCCTACATCTCGCCAACCAAATATACCCGATTCTCGCAGACCTCGCCAAAAACCCCACAGTCAAAACCTACCTCTACGAAGCCCACGTGGTCTTGAAAGATTTGGCGAACAGGCCTCTGGATACAGAGGTGTTTCTCAACGGGGTCAAGACATATTCAGCGAACGGAACGGCGAAATTCGTCAACGTCCCCGCAGGGACCTACCGGTTCAAAGCCAGTTGGCTCGGAGTCGAAGTCTTTGAAGCCGACCTTAAGGTTTCAGAGCCGCTCGTGAAAAACAGCCCAGGCGGAACTCTCGAAGCAACAGCCCAAGTCGGAGACCTCAAAATCAACATTAAAAAAGCCGACGGAAAGAACGTGGACCTCCCTCTGATAATTCGCCTTTCACCTATTCAACGAACGGCCCAAAACACAACATCCCCGACATTCGACAGACTTCCAAAAGGAGCCTACCAGATAGAAATCGAAGCATACAACACCTTCAAAAACAAATTCGTACCGGTCGGACAAACCACGCTCAGAATCCCCGAAAACCACGGAGAAAACACGGTCAACGTCGCTGTCTTCGACGCAGACGTCGAAATAACCGACTATGAAGGCCGGAAGCTTGTCGACGTAGCTGTCACGGTCGAAGGCAGGCCCATGCCCGTAAGAGACGGAAAAATAAGCTTGAAGGACATCACCGCCGGGGCATACGGCTTCGAAGCGGTTTGGAAAGGATTCAAGGTGTTGGACACCGTCGTGGTTCTTCGTCCAGGAGTGCAGACATCGCTGAAGGCAGAAATATACGCCATGCGGATAAAAGTCGTGGGCGTCGATGGGTCCGAAATATCGAAGGCAAAAGCTCTTCTACAACTCGGAAACACGGCCGTGGAACGTCAAGTAGTCAACGGAACCGTGGTATTCGAAGAAGTTCCAGCCGGCATGCATTTGCTAAAAATTTTCCTCGACGATGCTGAAATCTATTCGGAGCCGATGCAAACCGTGCAAAATACCCAGATAACCGTAAAAGCAGGATACGTTGTCCTGTTTTTCAAGGACCATAGAGGAGCACCGGTCGCAGGCGTCGCCGTTGAAGCTCCAAACCTCGGCTCGACAACCACCAAAGCAGACGGAACGGCGACCTTAGGCCAGAAACCGCTAGGTTCATACCGGTTCACAGCCAAATACCGTGGGTTCACCGTCTTTGAAGCCGTCGCGAAAGCGGGTGAACGAACCGAATTCACCCTACCCTTGTACAGCTTCAGGGTCTCTGTGGTCAACGAATTCAACACACCGTTGGAAGCAACCATAGAGGCCGTACGAGGCGACGTTTCTCTCGGCAGATTCACCAGCTCCGAAGCCTTGTTTGTCGCCGTTCCACCCGGTCCATACCAGATCCGAACAGCCGTGGGAACGAAAAATGTCGAACAGCAGGTCTTAGTCACCGGCGATGGTCAGTTCTTCACGGTGAAAATGCCCGTGGCCCTCGTGTTGGGGAACTTAACGCTTTCGCTACAGGAATTGACCACCATCTTGTTGCCGGTAATCGTGATGGTCGTTGGCATAACATCCACGGTAGTCTTACGCAGAACTGTTTCCCGCGCGAAAAGACGGACGAAAGGCAGGGTCTGACGCGCATGAAATCGACAGATCTCGAGCTGTTAGTGGTTTTCTCCACTTTCATCTTGACCGTCATATTTACCGTGGTCGTTTATGGAATAGCCAAAGAGCTAAGCCTTGGAATTTTTAGAAGATTCTTTAAACTCTTAATAGCGGCCGCCTTCATCTCGATTCTGGGGAGGGGGATAGCTTTAATGGAGCTCGGCGGCAGAATAGGGCCTCTACCGTTGGGTATAGAAACGATATCGGGTCTGCTTTTCTTCATATTGCTTACGGCGGCCTTCTGGGTTCTGCTCCGTGATTGGCGGAAAATTTCGCTGGAAAAACCCGTCAAAAGAGGCTGAAAAGATGCAGGTAACCATCAACTGGGTCGTCGAAACGATCCTCGGAAAAATCGGCTCGATCATCTTTACCGGACCTAACGGCGTCGGCAAAACACTTCTCGCTTCGCAGGCGGCTGAAAAAGCCCTCAAACAAGGCCGAAAAGTCATCTACGCCCTCACAACGATGGCCCCTCAAAACTTCATCGACCTCGCCGGCTCGGTTTCCATCGATTTCCGGGACTATTTGTCCAACGATTCGATGGTGATCGTCGACTGCCACACGAGGGGAGAGAAAACACCTTTCGCAAAATACACCGTCAGCCCCGAATCGAGCCTCCTCGAAATCAGGCAGAAATTCCTCGAAGCAGCCGACTACAGCGACAACTTCTTCCTCGTCATCGATGACTTGAGCACGCTGCTGGCCTACGTTCAGTCGGAAAACGCCTTCAAGTTCTACCAAGCCGTAGCATCCGACGTCAGAAGAAGCAACGCGACGTCCGTGGCTGTCATCGTCCCCGAAATCCTCGAGCAGAAGCTGACCAACCTGCTCTATTCCCTTTCCGACGGCGTCGTGGAAATGACGATGGAGGAGATGGGAGGCAACCTCCGGAGATTTCTAAGGATAAGATTTCTCCGAGGTGTGAGACATCCTACCGAATGGATCGAATACATCATCGGCCTCAAAGGAATAGAGCTCATCGTATAGAAACGGCTGGTATTTATTCGAGCGATCGCTAACTTTTTTGCAGGGGCCGTGGTCCAGCTTGGTCTAAGATGCGCGGCTCGGGCCCGCGAGGTCCCCGGTTCAAATCCGGGCGGCCCCACGTACGACTTGTTAGATGAATAAGTTTTTTAAATTCGGATTAACTCGGTAGGCCAGACGCGAAGTGTTTGTGTCAGGGGGCGTTGTCGACTACGACGCTGCGAAGAATGCAGTCTACAAGTACTTCACGGTTTCCAACGTCTACCTCGAAGCGGGTGTTCTCACATTCGAGGTGTTGGATGGCGATATCAAAGAACGTTTCAAAAAATGTTTGTCCGAGCTGAAAACCATCGGCTGTTTGGCGACGGCGCGTCGGGAAAACGACGTCATCAAGCTCCGGATCTTCCCGCATTCACGGCCTCCGAAAAACGATCTCCGAATTCCGCTGATTCTGGGCATCATCACGCTTGCCACTGTGACGATAGACGGTGTGCTGCGATCGAGTAGCCGTGTCTTCAGCATACTGGTTCCAGGTTTCGGGTTTGCCGACGTCTTGTCCAACGGCCTCCTGTTCTCCCTCGCGTTACTCGGCATAATTTTCATCCATGAAATGGGCCACAAGCTTTCCGCGAAAGTAGACGGAGTTTCAGCCAGCCTCCCCTACTTCATCCCAGGATTTCCCGGCGTCATTCCAACCCTCGGGGCCGTCATCTTCCAGAAAGAACCTCTCGCCAACCGGGATGACATGTTCGACATAGGGGCGAGCGGGCCTGTAGCGGGTTTTCTGGTAGCTGTCGCAGTCACGATAATCGCGTTCGAGACGGCGGTTTGGGTTCCGGTAGACCAGTACAGAAATGTTTTGGAGGCGGTTGCACGTGAAGGAACTTTCGTCCAGCCGCCGCTTTTGTTCAACCTCGTTGCCATGCTTTACAACAAAACGGGATATGTTCCTTTCTTCATGACGGTGGGGTTCGCGGCTTGGCTGGGTATGGTTGTGACCGCGTTAAACCTGATGCCGATATGGCAGCTCGACGGCGGAAGAATATTCAGGAGCTTTCTGTCACCGCGGCAACATATGATAGCTTCCTACATAGCCCTCGGCTTCCTCGTCATCGCCGGCTACTACTTCATGGCGATACTGCTGATTTTGATGATGGGCCGCAACGTCGACATCCCGCCACTCGACGATGTTTCACCCCTCTCGTTCTGGCGGAAAGTTTCACTCATCGGCCTCGCCGCCATGTTCGCGCTGAGCTTCGTCCCCATGATCCGCATATTCTAAAAACCCGTCAACATAGTTCCCAAAACATTTTCAACAACCAACACATTAGCCTCACGCGACTTAACCCGACGACCGTAAACAACCGCTTGGTCGAGAGTGTCCGACTGCCGGGCGCCTAAAACCTTCTCCACAATAGTTGACGGAAGGGCCGTAACCAAACAGATTTTATGCATCGACGCCGTGTTTTTCCACAAATCAACCCTTTTTTTGAAAAATGCGTCCTCTGTTTTTCCCAGCAGCGTCTCTATAAAGGGTTTGCTGCCGAGGCCTTCCGAGCATTCAAAGGCGTATACCACGACTTTGCCGGGCTGGATATTGACGGCGGATGCGGCCAGGTTGATGCAGGTAGACAGCTTCGAGTCGACGGGATGGCCTGGGCCTCCTGCGAGAATGATTTCCGGGTTAGACGATGGCTTGTAGGCCGCCGCTTTGAAGACTGCTTCCACCAAATCGTCGCCGTTCGGATTCTCTGCCACCAGCACGTCAGCGACTACGCCGCCGCAGCCTACAACTGGAGAAACCACGGCCCCCGCAGAGCGGGCGCCCATGTAATTGAGAAAATCTCGGCAGCACTGCACATCACCTTCCCAGAAAACAGCAGGAGAGACGACAACCGCATCCGAGAGGTCTGGTCCTGTGGCAGCCATCTGGGAAACCTTCTTAACCCCTTGGTCGTCCAACAAATTTCTCACAACGTTAAACAGAGACCTTTCGACCGAAACGTCTCCATACCTCCAACTTGAGACATAGGCTTCAACGGATTCGAGGTCGACGCCAGCTAGACGGAACGCCATAGCCACGGATTCAATCACCTTCTCGAACCCCGTCAACCCATGCACGTAATCAACCACAACCTTCCGCATCCCTTTGCCTACCAATCCCGCCAGCTCATCGGCCAGTTTCTCCGTCTGGCTCCAGTTTCTCGCAGGCTGAAGAACTTCAAAAGAGTTTTCCAGGTCTGTGAAAATCATAGTTCTGCCATACCGGAGCCAGACTTCGACCATATCGACAAATTTTCGACCTGCTAATTAAAATAGGATTAAGGTCTTCGTTGTTTGGATGGATGTTATTGATTTTATCCGAGGGCGGAGGAGTTCGAAGAACTTGGGAGCGGGACATGTGCCTTTTGAGATCGTGGTCAAGGCTGTTCAAGCCGGTGTTTGGGCGGCCAACGCTCACAACAGTCAGCCGTGGAGGTTCGTTGTTGTTTCCGACGAGGAGGTTAAGAAAAGGCTTTTGGATGAGATGGGTAAGGAATGGCTTGAAGATTTGATCGGCGACGGTATCGACGCCGAGAAGGCTCTGAAAATCATCGAATCTTCGAACGGAAGAAGTATGAAGGCCGCTTATCTCGTGGTCGTCTGCTTGACGATGGCCGACATGGATGTTTACTGGGACAGCAAAAGAAGCCGATGTGAATACTTGATGGCTGTTCAAAGCGTGGCCGCGGCCGTCCAGAACATGCTTCTCGCCCTGCATGGGATGGGATATGGTGCGTGCTGGAGATGCTCACCCCTATTCGCCCCGGATGCGGTTCGACGTGTTCTTCAGCTACCCAACGACGTTGAACCGATGGCCCTCGTCGAAATCGGACATCGCGGTGGAGAAACAACCGGGACACGAAAACCACTATCGGATGTCGTCTTCCTCAACAGATGGGGTGAACACCTACGATAACCGCATTAGCCGGCGGCGTCGGAGCGTCCAAACTTCTCACAGGCCTCAAAGAAGTGATGCATCCCGAAACCGGCAACATCATAGTCAACACCGCAGACGACGAAACGTTCTTCGGCCTTCATGTTTCAC
>JANWZT010000037.1 GCA_025054515.1 Candidatus Caldarchaeum sp. | reverse complement strand
CACCACGTTGCTCCATCGCCTGTTCGCCACCGGCCTCGACCCCCTGAAAGGCCATGAAATAACTCTTTACGGCGACAGAGATCTTCGGATTGTCGTGGGCCCTGGAGCGGTTTCCCTGATGAGTCCGATAGCCGTTGGCATGGCGATGGCGGCGATGCGGCGTCGAGAAAAAGATGTGTTTGTGGTTTATCTCGGCGACGGCGCGACATCAAAAGCAGATTTTCACGAAGCCATCAACTGGGCCGGAGTTTTCAAACCACCCGTGATATTTTTCGTCCAAAACAACCAATGGGCCATCTCCGTCCCCGTCAGCAGACAGACCGCGTCGAAGACGATAGCGGTAAAAGGCAGGGCATACGGCGTCCCTGGATATCGAATCGACGGCAACGACGTGATGGCGGTTTACGAAATTTGTCGCAAATCGGTGGAAAAGGCGAGGAACGGCGGAGGGCCTGCGTTGATAGAAGCCGTTACATATCGGATGGGGCCTCACACAACCGCCGACGACCCGTCAAAATATCGTTCCGAAGAAGAAGTAGAAAAAATGAGAGTGCTAGATCCTTTGGAGAGGCTGCGTAAATATCTCGTGAAACGTGGGATTTGGTCGTCTGAACAGGAAAGCCGTTTTGTTGAAGAGTTTAGGCGGTTGTTGAAAGCTGCGACCGAGGAGGCCGAAAAAGCACCGCCTCTACCCGTCAAAGCGGTTTTCGAAGACGTATACGCCGAGCCGCCCTGGCATTTGAAAGAACAGATGGATGAAGCGGTTTGAACCTGAAACCTTGGTCGCTGGCTTTAGCTGAAGTTTCATGGCTTAAGCCCCATGAGCAATCCATTCCAGATTTTGTTGCCAAACTCGCCGAAGAAATTAGAAAAGACGGCCGGATTATTCATCCGGTCATAGTCGACGCAGGTTCGGGCCTGGTCGTGGATGGAACACATCGGGTAGAGGCCGCAGCCAAGCTGGGCCTTCCAAGAATCCCCGTCTACGCCGTAGAGTATTTTTCACCCGACATCGAGCTCGGCGGCTGGGGCAGAGCCGCCTCAAAAGCCGCGTCCCTTCAATCCCTCATGGAAATGTTTAAGCCGCTGGGTTTCCAACTGTCGGACAACCAGCAACATGATTATGCCGCGAAGTTCCTCTGGCGCGACGGAACCACAAAAACCATACGCGTTGAGGACCGGTCAATCACCATAATCTACAACAAAATCAGCCAGATGGAGAGAAAGCTAACGCCGCTCGGCATCACCTACGTGCGTGAAAAAGATTTGGAACGGCTCGTCTTCTCCGACGTACACCCCTTCGGATATTTGATTAGGCCATTAACCAAGCGGGAAATTTTTGAAACAGTTTTGAAAGGTTATCGTTTTCCGCCCAAATCCACGAGACATCTGGTCGACAAAAGGCCGATGTTCGTTTTCTGTCCAGTGGAAATTCTTTACGGCCCCGACGCCGGCGAAAAATTTCAGGAATGGCTGCAAGGCGGTACATGGGTCGAGATTGCTCCCGGCGTTGAGCTTGACAGAAAATACGACGAGAAGACCCGTGTTTTTTTCCGGGAAGAGCTGAAGCCGCTTTACCCAGCCAAGCTCTATGAATTGGTCAAGGCCTCGACGTCGTGAAAACTTCGACGATTTTGCTCGCCAGCATGGTCGCGGCGGCTTCCTGTGCTTCGACCGTCTGCGCCCCTATATGCGGCGTGAGGACGACGTTATCGAGTTCGAGGAGTTTACTTCCCGTCGGCGGCTCCCTCTCATAGACGTCGAGACCTGCTCCAGCAAGGCGGCCTGACGACAACGCCTCGACCAGAGCCTGCTCATCCACCACTTCTCCCCTCGAAGCGTTGACCAGTATGGCCGACGGCTTCATCAATGCGATTTTCTCTGCGTTGATCAGGTGGCGCGTTTCAGGTGTGAGGGGAACATGCAGGGTTACAACGTCTGCGCTACGTAAAAGATCTTCGAGGCTTGTCAGTTTTGCCTGTGTCTTGGCCAACACATCCTCGGGAATCTTAATCACGTCATAGGCGATAATTTTCATCCCCATCGCGTAGGCTACTTCAGCAACTTTCCTACCGATTCTTCCAAACCCGACCACACCCAAAGTCTTCCCCGAAAGCTCGACACCCATCGCCTCCCCCTTCGGCCATTTACCGGCCCGCATAACCCTGTCAGACCAAGCGATCTTACGGGCCACCGCCAGCATCAAGCCGACCACCAGCTCCGCCACGCTGTTGGTCGAAGATTCCGGCGTGTTAAGCACCTTAACCCCAAGCTTCGAAGCGGCGTCAAGGTCGATGTTGTCTAGCCCAACGCCTGCTCTCCCCACCACCTTCAACCTCGGCACACCCCTCTCAAGAACCTTCGAAGTAACCTTCGTACGGCCTCTCACCACCAAAACGTCATATCCGCTGACAACCGACTCCAGCTCATTCGCGCCTATCCCCGGGCGAAGATCGACATCAAACCCGGCCTTCTTCAAAATTTCCACTGCTGAAACATCAATTGGGTCAGCAACCAAGACTTTGGGGTTCATCAAATTTAACTTCCCAGCGACCTATTTAAGCGCGACAACATTTAATAAAGCCGCAAAGCGTGTTGGAGAGGTATGCCGTTTAAACGAAAGAGCCGTGGAAGAACCAAAGGCGCGAAAGGAAAGGAGCCGACGGTTCAGTGCGACAACTGTGGTGCTTATGTACCGCGGAGCAAAGTTCAGCGGGTTACGCGGCGCGTCTCGCTCGTAAAGGGAGACCTCGCCCGTGAACTCAAACAGGCCGGTGCATATCTCGCCGAAAACGTAGTGGTCAAAAACCTCTGCATAAGCTGCGCTATTCACTACGGCGTCCTCAAGGTAAGGGCCCGGGAAGAAAGAAAACCCGAACAATTCATCTGAAAAAACGGGCATGGTTTATTAGTAACTTCCCGAATGGTCCAACAGGTGATGTAGTTGACGGTATCGCCTGAAAAAGCCCGCCTATCCTTGTTCAAGCTACGTGTCGCTATGCTCGGCACATGGGCTTTGATCACGGCGGTCGCTTCGCTGCTTTTCGTGGCGGTGCTAACCTTCCTTAACATCCCCTTGCTGAACTTCTACACCATCATCGGCTTCGTCATATTCTTCCATGTCTTCCAGTGGCTCATCGGGCCCTACATCATCGGAGCCGTTTACAGGACAAGGCCCGCTGCGGAGGCGGGGCTAGGATGGGTCGAAGAAGCGGTCAACCGCCTAAGTGTGGCCGCTGGAATGGAGAAGCCGCCGAAAACATATGTCGCCGAAATCGACATCCCCAACGCTTTCGCCTACGGCAGCCCGTTGACGGGGCCGATGGTGGCCGTAACTAGGCGACTGGCTGAAGGAATGCCCCGGGAAGAAGTTGAGGCAGTCATCGGACACGAGCTCGGACACATCAAACACCGAGACGTCGCCTTCATGATGGCGGTCAGTATCATACCAGCCATCGTCTACTACCTTGGATACACATTATTCGTCTCCGGCGCCTACGGAGGCAGGCGCGAAGGAGGATCATACGCCTTCCTCATCGGAATAGTTTTGATGGCGTTCAGCTTCGTCTTCAACCTCTTCGTCTTCTACATGAGCCGATTGCGCGAATACTACGCCGACTACTTCGCAGCACGAACCGTCAGAAACGGCGCACGCAACCTCCAGAGAGCACTTGTCCGCATCATGATGATGGCCGGAAGGATGAGACGCGAAGAAGTCGCACACGTCGACCAGTTTAAAGCCTTCTTCATCGCCGACCCAGACGTTAGAATACAAGCCTTCGGAGACGTCGACTCCCTAGTCGAACGGGTCAAAAACCAGAAACCCAACACCATCGCAGAAATATTTAGCACACATCCGGACCCAGCCAAAAGGCTCAAAGCACTCGACAACTACCTCTTCACAACCGCCTAAATTATAAGCGACCCGTGACCCATAACAGAAAAGACAGTTACGTCACCAAAATTTCAGAAAAAGCCTCTTGACCCCGACCCATACCGTTGCATCCAGCTCGTGTAAAGCCTCGCTGAAAAATCGCCCTCTTGATGTTGCGTAGCTTGTCAGTAGGCTCGAGCGAAATACGCTACCTCCGAAGCAGGCCGGCCACAGACGATGCAAGGTCCATAAGGAACTTCGACTTCGTCAAATTTGGTGCCACGCAACTCGCCGCCAGCCTCTTCCTTAAGCTTTATCGCGCATTCTTCAGACCCACACCACGAAATCCTCGCAATCCGCCTTTCCGAAATCGCCTTCTTGACGTCATCAACGGTAGATGCGTCAAAAATCATTTGACGCAAAACCCGCCAACTCTTTTCACCAAGGTTTCTGTCGATGGCCTCCAGCATGTTCGCCACAGTTGTCTCGAGCTCGTCGACCGAGACGAGGGTTTTCTCCAAAGTATCCCTCCGGAAAACCGTCGCCTTGTTTTCAACCATTTCCCTCGGCCCAACCTCAACCCGAACCGGCGCACCCATCTTCTCCCAATAATAGAACTTCTCGCCCGGCGTAACGTCTTCACGGTCATCCAACTTGACCGAAAAACTCTTCAGCCTCTCGACCAGCTGACGACAGTAGTTGATGATGCTCTCCTCCTGCCCCTTGAAAACTATCGGAACAACCACCACCTGCACAGGAGAAACAATGGAAGGCAAAACAAGGCCACGGTCGTCGCCGTGCTGGCTAATCAAAGCCGCCAAAACACGGCTGTAACCAAATCCATAACAGAGCTGAAACGGATTTTCCCGCCTGCCGTCCCTCGTTTCAAACTCAATCTCAAAAACTTTAGAAAAATTCTTCCCAAGGTTGTGAACCGTCGCGACTTGATTCACGCGGCCGTCGGGGTTCCACGCGTCAAAAGCAACCGAATATTTCGCGCCCGCAAATTTGTCGAAATCAGGCCTCTTTAGAACGAGATAGGCTAAACCCAGCCTGTCCAAGACTTTCCGATATATTTCGACGGCCTTACGCACCTGCTGTTCAGCCTCCGCCGCCGTCGCGTGAACAGTGTGAGCCTCATTCCAGGGAATCTCCCGGACACGGAGAAGAGGCCTCGTCGCCTTGGTTTCATGCCTGTAAACCATGTTGCTTTGATGAACCAAAAGCGGAAGGTCAGCGTGACTACGTATCCAAAGCTTGAACATCGGATACATGATTGTTTCACTCGTCGGCCTCACTATCAGCTTCGATTCAACAGGTTTTCCGCCCGCCGACTCGATGACAAAAACCTCCGTGCTGAATCCCTTGATATGAGCAGCCTCTTTCCCGAACAGCTCATCTGTCGTGACCAAAGGAAAAATCATCTCCTTATGACCGGTGTCATTCAACTCCTTCTCAAGCAGCTGTCTGACCCGGCGGAGAATGAACGCCCCGTTCTCCAAATAAACCGAAAAACCTTTGACGGGAAAACGGTCGTCAACGATTTTCGCTTCAAGCAACAAGCTGTCAAACCATTCGCTGAAATTTCTGTATTTGCTGAGAGCCGTGGCCGTCGTCATCGAAACAAGCTAAACACCGAATCATATATAAATCTCTCCGTAAACCAGACCGGGACAAAACCCGACCGTTCACAATAACGCAAAAAGAGATATGTATTTAGATGGGAGAATTACCCGTTTGTCGGGTGTTCTGCTCTGTCCGTCAGCTTCGGCGGAAAATTTCTTCCCACAAAGCTTGAGCTGATAAGAGCTCGGAGGTCTTTGCAGGTCGCAAAAAGCATTTACAGGATTTTGGAAGACAAACGCGACGTTCTCGTCAGACGGCTCAACGACTTGGTCGACGTCGCCGAAGAAGAAAGGGAAAAAATGGAGCAGCCACTACGTCAAGCCTACATGTCGCTTTTCAAATCCTATGCCGACATGGGTTCGATGAAGGTCGAGTCGATCGCCGCGACCACCCCTCCGTCGATAGAAGTGAAGGTTAGCGAAAAGACCATGCTTGGAATCCGGATCCCAACGCTTGAAATAGCCAGCACGAAAATTCCGCTCAACTACGGATTCCTCGACACCACATCATCTTTCGACGAAGCCGTGAAAAACTTTCGAGAGATCCTCGACACCATGTGCAAAGTCGCCGAAATCGAAAACACGATATTCCGGCTCGCCGAAGAGCTAAAGAAAACACAGCGCCTACTGAATGCTCTCGAACACCTCATCATACCAAGGTATCAGGAAGCCATCAAATTCATAAGCTCAAGCCTCGAAGAACGTGAAAGAGAGGATTTCGTCAAACTCAAACATGTTAAACGAATTTTAGAACGGCGAAAGGAGGTCGAGCTCGGTGGAAGAGCAGGTTAGAAAAGAATTCGAAGAGCTAAGGCAGCTGCTGAAGAAACAAAAACAGGAGATGGTTGAGGATCTAAGGAAAAAAGCTGAACAAGCGATGGCGTAACTTCTTTGGATGTCAGAGTTGACTTAAATAAACCACCGAACAACCAATTGTAGCTTGAGGGCCACGGACGCGGCTGCCATATCGCTGCTTTCTGCCTTCGCCTACGTTACATTATTCCATTACTCCATAATACGGGGCCTCGAGCTGACAAACCTCTTCTTCTACATGGATGTATGGCCGACGTTCATCGCGGCGGCGGGCTACGCGACCGCCTACCTCACAACATCGTATTTGAAAATCAGTTACAACAGTAAAGCCATCACCCACATTGGATTGACCGTCTCAGCCATATTGATAACCTACTGGCATTTACCCGTAAACTCGTTCTTCGGCTTTGGCGTATGCCCAGCAGACCTCAACAACCCCACACTCTACCAGCTCAAACGAATATCATACTTTGCGGTCGGAGTGCTTCTATTCTTTGCGGTCAACCACATGTCGAAGCCTTGGAGGGAAGCCTTGGCAATCGCCTTCGGAAAAGTCATGGGATGGTACGGCTTTTACCTGACCCTCGTACAGACGCCGCTCTACGTCGCGCCGCCAGTCATCTACACCGTGCAACTCCACCACGAAGCGGGATTCGCCATGCTAATGAGCATGATAGCCCTCGACTTCATCGCAGTCACATCCCTCGTCAACCACTACTTTAAAGACAGAACAACACAACCCTACCCAATCATAGCAGAAAAAAGATAAAACACCATACGTTTATAAAGCCAAACAACACAAACCAAACAGATGGAAAACGTCATCCAGAGAGCCGAAATCACCGTAGACGGCGTCGTCCAAGGCGTCGGCTTCCGGTACTACGTCAGAAGAACAGCGAGACGCTTCAGCGTCCTCGGCTACGTTCAAAATCTCGACGACGGAACAGTCAAAATAACATGCGAAGGCCGTCTCTCATCCATCGAAAAATTCGCCGAAGCACTGCGAAACGCCCAACCCCATTCAAGTAGATACAGTCGGATTGTAGCACGCCACCGGCTAGTTCAAGACATTCAAAATCGTGGACGGCTTCGCAACTAACGCCGCCTATTTCGAAGTCATGTTCCACAAACAAGACCAAGCCCTCTCAAAGATGGATTTGATGCTGGAGAAACAGGACAAATTGCTGGAAAAACAGGACATCATGCTTGAAAAGCAGGACAAAATGTTGGTGAAGATGGACCAAATGCTCGAGAAGCAAGACTTGATGCTGGAGAAGCAGGATGTCATGATTGAGAAGCAGGAAAAAATGCTCCAAAAACAGGACCTCATGCTGGACAAACAGGACAAAATGCTTGAGAAACAAGATAAGATGTTGGAGAAGCAGGATAAATCGCTGGAAAAACAGGGTTTGATGATTGCGAAACAGGATAAGATGATCGAAAAACAAGATGTCATAGTTGAGAGGCAGGATGAAATGACCGCAGAAGTTAAGGGCTTGAGAAGAGATTTGAGCATTTTCCTTGAAGATAGGCTGTTGAAGATCGAGAGGGATATAGAGGCCATCAAGGCCAAGATCGGCCTATCGTAGTGATGACAAGGTTATCTACTGGCTAGCGGGTTTTTGGCCGATGGTCGAAAAAGTTGTCATAACTGCGGCCGGGTTGGGAACGAGGCTACTGCCCACCACGAAGGAGCTTCCGAAGGAAATGCTCCCGATATATGTGCGGGGAATTAACGGCATGCCCGTGCTCAAGCCCCTGCTCCAAGCACTTTACGAACAGCTTTACGAATACGGGTTCCGGGAATTCTGCTTTGTGGTCGGCAGGGGCAAACGAGCGATCGAAGATCATTTCACACCCGATTGGGATTTTGTTGAAAAACTCCAGAAAAAAGGCAAGTCGTCGACGGTGTCCGACTTGGAGAAATTTTACGACATGTTGGAAAACTCGGTAATCGTCTGGGTAAGCCAGCCATCACCCAGAGGGTTCGGCGACGCCGTCAGAACCGCACGCCATTTCATCGGAGAAGACAACTTCCTCCTATGCGCAGGGGACACATACATAATTTCTGAAAACAGCGATTTTCTTCGAAGGCTTCTGTCAGCGGAGCCACGGGACAGCCTCGGCGCAGCGCTTCTAGTTCAACACGTCAAAGATCCACGTCAGTATGGAGTGGTGGTGGCGGAGCGGAAGAACGACGGAACGTTGATTGTTTCGAGTGTTGTTGAGAAGCCGGAGAAGCCGCCTTCAACTCTAGCCATCATGCCTTTCTACGTGTTCACCCCGTACATCATAAGAGAGCTTGAGCTGATTGGGCCGGGGGTTGGGGGTGAGCTTCAGCTTACCGACGGGATACAGAGGCTAATCGATGAAGGTGGTTCTGTGAAGGCCGTGATGCTTCGTCAAAACGAGATTCGTCTCGACATAGGCACGCCCGAGACATACATGCACGCTTTCGTGACTTCTTATAGGTATTTGATGGGTGTGGAGACTTGAAGCTTGCTTTTATCGGTCTAGGATATGTTGGTTTGACGACGGCCGTTTGCATGGCTTACAGAGGGTTTGACGTTGTAGGAGTAGAGGTTGACGATGAAAAAGTGGAAAAAATCAGCCGCGGAATCGCTCCCGTTAAAGAACCGAAACTCGAAAAACTCCTCAAATACGCGTTGAGTAGAAAGAAGTTTACCGCTAGCACGAGCTACAGGGATGCGGTAAAAGCGGATGTGTTTTTCATCACGGTCGGCACACCCTCTAAGCCCGACGGCGGCATTGATTTAAGCCGTGTGGCTGAGGCATGTAAGCACATAGGCGAAACACTGGCTACACAAGAGAAGGTCGCAACGGTTGCCGTGAAAAGCACGGTAGTTCCCGGAACCACCAGAACCCTAGTCAAGCAAAAGCTTGAGGAGGCGTCGCAGAAAAAAGTGGGTATGGATTTGAACCTCTGCGTAAACCCGGAGTTCCTCCGTGAAGGGGCGGCGGTCGACGACACCTTCCACCCGGACAGGATAGTGATAGGCGATGACTGGGGCCGCGGAGGAAAGATCCTCACACGCCTGTACAAGAAATTCTACGGCCGCAAAACGCCGCCGACGATGATTACAAACACAGTCAACGCGGAGATGATAAAGTATGCAAGCAATGTTTTCCTCGCCGCCCGCATCAGCCTGATTAACGAGGTTGCCAACATCTGTCAGAGAACACCTGGAGCCGACGTTGAGGAGGTCGCCAAAGGGGTGGGCATGGACAGAAGGATAGGGCCTCATTTCCTCAGGGCCGGTCTCGGCTACGGAGGCAGCTGCTTCCCTAAGGATGTCAAAGCGCTGGCGGCCTTCGCCAAAGGCCTCGGCGTCGAACCCTTCATGCTGGAAAGCGTTCAGAAGGTCAACGACAACCAGCCGTACAAAGCGATAGAGCTCGCTGGAAGACTGGTCGGAAACCTTCACGGTAGGAAAGCGGCCGTGCTCGGACTTTCCTTCAAACCCAACACCGACGACATCCGTGAGGCGGTCTCGTTAAAAATCATCAACAAGCTACTTGAGCACGGATGCACAGTAGTTGCTTACGACCCTGCAGCGACAGAAAACGTCCGTCGCCTACTTGGCAACAAGATAAACTACGCAGAATCTGCTGAAGAATGCATAAAAAATGCCGACTTCTGCATCGTGGCCACCGAATGGGATGAGTTCAGAAGGTTGAAGCCTGAATTATTCAAAAAACACATGAAAAAACCGGTCGTGATAGACGGGCGCAGAGTTTACGACCCTGCAGCCATCTCCGAAAAGGCCGTGTACGCCGCCATAGGCTTGGGACCTAACAAGACATGAGAGTTTTGATGGTTGGGCGACGGCCTTCAGTCGCCTTGGAGGAGCTCCGCCGACACTGGGGGTACGTAGAGGTTTCAACGAATCCACTGACGCCGAAGCTCCGGCGCTACGACTTGGTC
>JANWZT010000036.1 GCA_025054515.1 Candidatus Caldarchaeum sp. | reverse complement strand
GAAGGTTAATCATCAAAATAAGCAGAGACTGCGGAGCCAGAAACGCGAAGACGGCCCTCAAATGCCGTAAATGCCTCAGCTACAACCTAAGATGGAAAAGAAGGGAAATCAAACGATAAAGCTTAGGACTTCTACGCATCTGTCAGGGCCGGTGGTCTAGCGTGGTAGGACGCTGCCCTTACGAGGCAGAGGTCGGCGGTTCAAGTCCGCCCCGGCCCATGTTGCGTCTGCTACCGGTTATGTTTAATATTAGGTTGGGGATGTGGTTGGTGGTTGTCATGACTGTTGAGCAGTTTATCGACCTGTTGTTCGCCGGGTCCTACTGGCTGGTCATAGCCGGTTTTGTGATGGTCGCCCTCTACGCCGTCTACAGTCGTTTGAGAGGCGGGGGATGAGTTTCAGAAAACCAACCGACGCCCAGCTCGTCCAACATTTCTTCAGAAAATACTATGAAAAAGAATATGCGGACGTTTTTGTGCCGTCGGATTTTGACAAAAGGGAGTTCGGCTACACACCGTTTGGACAGAAAATCATGGTGCGCCACCTATCCTTCAAAAGTTTCGAAGACCTTCATAAAACCCTCGTGAAGGAAGCGCCTTTACACGTTTACCGTTCAGCAGCCATCTATAGATACCCGCAAGCGCCGATGGAGGAAAAAGGCTGGATTGGCGGCGAACTCATTTTTGACATCGACGCCGACCATCTCAATACTGGTTGTAAGCCAGCCCACGACTATTTGTTGTGCAGTTCATGTAGGCGGAAATTAGTCGAGAAATCATCGAAATGCCCGGATTGCGGCGGCGATGTTATCGAAGTGCGTATGATCTGCGACATGTGTCTCGGACACACCAAGATGGAGATGGCGAAGCTCATCGATTTCATCGAAACAGACTTTGGGCTTGATGATTTGACGCTAAGCTTTTCGGGTAACCGTGGATATCATCTGTCGGTTTCGTCAAAGGAAGTGCTGGAGCTCGGCCGGGCTGAAAGACAGGAAATCGTCGACTACGTCATGGCCAATCACATCGACCTGAGAATGCACGGATTATTCGGTGGAACAGATGCTTTCCTACCCGGCTACGATGACCCCGGATGGAGAGGTCGGCTCGCTAGAGAAACCAAAAAAATACTGGATAGTCTGTCCGACCGCCGGAGTTCAGTTTACGAAAGGTTGGAGAAGAGCCTGGGTGCGAAAACTCTCGAAAAGCTAGAGGCGATAAATTCCTACTGGGCCGCCAGACCTCGATGGGATTTGCTGGCCACTGGCAGAAGTGGAAAACAACTGATTTCCTTGACCGCCGTCGCGGTCGAAAATTCGATTTCGCATATCGACACCGTCGTAACAACCGACATACATCGTCTGATAAGGCTCGCAGACACTCTTAACGGAAAGACGGGCCTCAAAGCCGCTGTCATAAAACCTGAAGAACTTGAAGACTTCAACCCTTTGAACGAAGCCGTCGTCATACCTGAACAGCCGACAATCAAACTCCGGGTTATCCATTCGCCTCAGTTTATCCTCGGCGGAAACGTTTTCGGGCCTTACGAAAACGAAGCGGTGAAGCTTCCGGCCTACGCCGGAGTTTATCTGATGTGTAAAGGCCTCGGCACGCTTGCAAATGATTAAAAAGTAGAACCCGAAAGGTGGTGCGGAGATGGAGGAGACCTACGAAAAACTGCTTGAACTCTGGAACGCTGAAAGGATGAACAACGAGCTACAGCATATACCGGAACAGTTTTTTGAAGAGCTGTCCAACTACATGGGTAATCTACGGCGGCAGATAAGACTTAGCGAAAGAGATTCACCCAACACACTCCTAAAAAACACTGAGCTCGAGATGATAGCGAAGCTCCTCGAATCCCTTCTAAGGCTAAGACTGAGGAAAATCATCGAAGCCGCCTTCACGCAAACACCGGCGGAAAACATGCTGCCATTCGAGAAAAAAACCCATACCTATATCATCCGAGCGCTTTCCCACCACGAAGCAAAAATCAGAAACGCCTCGGCCAGCCCGAAATCCCTGCTCGCTGAGGCAGAAGAAAAATCAGAAGTAGTTGTATTCCTCAAAGATTTTCCGAAATTTATCGGCGAAGACCTCCGCGCCTACGGCCCGTTTAAAGAAGGAGACGTCGCCACAATCTATTACGCAAATGCACAAGCATTGGCGCAAAAAAAAGTCGTAAGGCTTATCAAGCTAATCTAACTGGAGGATTTCATCACCCTCTATCGACAGAACAACCTTACCCAACAAAATTCTGTGTGCGCTCACTTCGACCGAAGAAAAAAGTCTATGAACATTTCTTTCTCGGTTCATTCCGAGATACAGCCCCAACCCTCTGTACGTGTTCTGGCCGTCGTAGATGTATGCGAGCAATCCGATCTTCCTTTTGGACATCGTCGATTCAGGGTCGACGTTGGCCTCCGGTCTGATTCCCAACGTCTCCGCCAAAGAATTGGCCGCCTCCTCCAGCAGCGAAGAAGCGTCGGTTCTTCTGCAGATTGTGTCGACAGTTGCCCAAGTAGTCGGCACGAGTTTAAGGGAGGGTTTTCCAAGGAATCTTCTGTAAAGCCATTCCCGGGTTTTCTTACGTTCCGCGTAGTCGCGTTGTCTGACATAGGAGGACGTGGGCAAGCTCATGACCCGAATTCCCGCCTGCGTCAAAGCGTTCTTCAACGCATCCTGTTCATTCCCCAAGACGACCGCCGACGAGCAATTCATAATCTTCAACAACATCGTTTTGTGGGACAGGGCGGGGGCACCGTCCACCCAGCCGTCCACATCCACCACGACACAAACATCATCCGGAATTTTTCGGACAAGCGCCTCAGCAGCTTGGGCCACTGCCGTTGCACATGATGCCGCGGAGGTCGAGCCTACCGGTATCTGTATGAAGGGTTTTAACGTAAACAGGTCGTGAACGGGTTCCTGCAAGACGGCGGCCCCGACGACGGTCGGTGGGGTGAAGTAGGATTGGCCTGGGTCGAGGCTGACGACGACGCATCGGCCGTGCTTTTGGACTAGAAGGTTGGCGGCGTAGGTGCAGAATGATGTTTTGCCGCTGTCAACCGGCCCGCAGACCGCCATCACTTTCTCGTTACTAAGCTGTTCAACCGCGTCCCGCCAGCCCACAACCGTGCTTCCCGATTCAACGACCGGTTGATGTGATTCTGAGCCGAGGTTGATTTCAACTTTCGAATCCTGCTCCGCGTACAAAGGATACCTCCTTCCAGGCCTTAGGACATAGGTTCTTCCCTTGATGAGCCTGCATCCGTAGATCGAGACAGACCCTTGGACGACTTTCACGGCCGAGGGGCCTTCGACCAAAAGAGTTTTGTCCGCCGCCAAGTCCAAAGTCTACAGCCTCTTCCTCGTCCTTCTCATACTCGAAATTATTGCGGCCGCTATTTCGTCCTTTCCGCCCGCGAGACGTGAAGAATTTTTTTCAGGAAGTGTTTTGACCATGTCTCGCGTGAGGTCTGGGATGCTTGAAATGAGGTGTTGAATAAGTTTTTCTCGGAAAACAGGGGCGCCTTCTCCAACGTAGACAAGTTTTTCGGAGTTCAAGTGGTTTTTGAAGAAGTTGGCCACGTTTTCCGTCAGAGCTTGGTGGTCGAAGAAGGTTTCGGCCCTTAGTAGGATTTCGTCGGCGAAAAACGCAGCACCCGTCGTTTTGCCCGGGTCGATCACTACAACCGCCTTCGCCACGTCTTGCTTGCCGTAACCGGTTTCCAAAGCTTTGTCAACCGCGGAGGCGGGGTCCATCCCAGGATCGATCGAAACTGTTTTTCTGCCGCGAGGCTCTTGTTCGCCTTGCTTCACTATGACTGCGTCAGTTGAAAGCGGCACGTCATCGATTTCTCCAAATTGTTTTACCTCCAACCCTCTTCTACGGGCTTCGTCGACTATTTTTTTCCCGAAACGTGGGTCGTGTGTTACCACGGCGAGTTGGAACCGTTTTTTAAAGGCCTCGGTGTGGCTGGGCATCTTTCAATCGAGTTTAAATGCATCGTCTATGTTAAGGTTTACTCGAAAAACGATGGGTAGAAAGCGGCGTAAGATAATTAAGAAAACGGCCCGGCCTTTTCCCAACGTGTTTTCCTGCCCGCTCTGCGGAGCCGTCGCCGTCACGGTTGTCCATGAAAAAGGTGACCAAATGGCCTTGGTTACGTGTGGAAACTGCAGAGCATCGGCTGAGGTACCCTGGTATCCAGCCTACAGCAACGTCGACGCATACACAAAATGGTATGACATAGTAACAAGAGGAGAGAAGCCTGTTGAAGCGGGGCAGAGTTGAAAACTATCTTTTGTCGAAGATTGGCTCGGGAGAGAAGCTCCACATGACTTTGATCGACCCGATTAGCGTCTCGGAGGAAAGAGCTTCAGAAATCGCGAGTTTTGTGGAGAATGCAGGCTCGGACGCGATTATGGTCGGAGGCTCTACCCTCCACACGCAGGAGCATCTCGACCGTTATATCTTGGCCATTAAAAGTAGTGCGAAGCTGCCCGTTCTTATTTTTCCCAACAACGTTCAGTCGATTTCAAGGCACGCGGATGCAATATGGTTCATGAGTCTTTTGAACAGTGTGGACTGGTATTACATCGTGGGTGCGCAGCTTCAAGGGGCGTTGACCGTGAAGGCCTTCAACCTCGAAGCTATTCCGATGGGTTATGTTGTTTTTGGGCACGAAAGCACAGTCGCGGCCATGGGCCGTGTACTCCCGCTTTCGCCGAACCACCGTGAAGTAGCCGTCTGTTACGGGTTGGCCGCCCAATATCTTGGCATGCGTTTCCTCTACCTCGAAGCAGGTTCAGGCGCCACCTCCCCACTTCCTTCGGAAATCATCGCAGACGTGAAAAATTCCATCGAAATACCGTTAATCGTCGGCGGCGGTATCAAGACAGGAGAAGACGCCGCCAAAGTCGCCAAAGCAGGCGCCGACATCGTCGTCACAGGAACAGCTGCTGAAAAAAACTTGGACAAATTAGCAGAAATCATAGCACGGGCCAAGGGCCGTTAACTGGCGCGGGCCCAGCGGGCTTTGATCCCGCGACCTGCCGGTTAAGAGCCGGCCGCTCTGACCTGACTGAGCTATGGGCCCGATTCGGTAAAAGCCTCTTTGTAATTTAAATTTATCACAAAGCGTGTGGCTGAAAAAGCGGTGGATATACTGCTTTTTTCGCCAAGCCTTATATGTGGGAAGATTAATGTTTGTTAACAGCTTTAGATGTTTGGGTGTAGAGAATGGTGAAAAAGGAGAAGGAAATGCCCAAAACCGATTTCGACATAGCTGAACACGTTCTTGTACCCAAGCACGAGGTTCTAAGCGAAGAAGAGGCCGAGGAGTTGCTGAAAAAGTTGGGAGTTAGCAGGGACAAGATTCCCTATATTCTTCCAAACGACCCGATGGTCAAGCGGCTTGGGGCGAAGGCCGGCGATATCATTAAAATCACGAGGAAATCGTTGACGGCGGGCGAAGCTGTTTACTATCGGGTCGTATGGGGTGAATCGTAGATGACGGCACAACTGGGAAAAGACGATTTATGGGATGTTTTCCGGTCAAACCTCGAAGATGAAGGACTTGTCCAACACCACCTCAAATCTTTCAACTACTTCGTAAAAGAAGGACTTCAGGAACTGGTTAAGTCGATAGGCGAATACGAGATAAAGACCAAACACGGAACAGTTGTCGTCAAGTTTGGGACGGTTACCGTTGACATGCCTACGAAGAGGGAGATCGACGCTCCGAACCCGCAGCCTCTCTATCCATGGGAAGCCAGGCTGCGAAACCTCACCTACGAAGCACCCATTTACGTTAAGATGAGCATATCGCTCGACGGTAAACCGCTCTCACAACCCGAAAACGTTTGGATAGGAAACATTCCCGTGATGGTCAAGTCAGACATCTGCCCGCTCTCCAAAATGTCACATGACGAACTCCTCGCCCACGGAGAAGACCCGCAAGACCCCGGAGGATACTTCATCATCAACGGCTCCGAAAGAGTTATCGTAGCCATCGAAGACCTCGCGCCAAACAGAATCATCGTTACAAAGAAGGAGGGAGATGGAAAACCTCAGTATTCGGCGGTCGTGCTTTCGGCTGCCCATGGAAGACAGATCAGGGTGGAGGTCAGCTACCGAAAAGATTCACCGGTTAAGGTCTACTTCTCACGCATCTACAAAGGTGTTCCCGCGATAATTATGCTAAGAGCGCTGGGGCTCACCAAAGACCAAGACATCGCCAACCTCGTTTCACCCGTAAAAGAGGTTCAGGAACTGCTGGAGCCCAGTTTCAGAGAAGCCGAGGGGGTTGAAACAGTTGACCAAGCCCTCGACTACATCGGTAGCAGGATTGCCTTCGGATATGCTGAAGAATATCGTCTCGAGAAAGCCGAGCAGATTATCGACACCATGTTTCTCCTGCATCTCGGGACAAGCAAGTCAGCGCGGCTGAAGAAGGCGCTTCATCTCTGCGAGATGATTGGCAGAGTTTTGGAGACCAGCCTTGGGTTGAGAGAACCCGACGACCGCGATCACTACGCCAACAAACGCATTAAACTCGAAAACAGTTTATTGACGGAGCTTTACCGCATGGCGTTTGTTAAGCTCCTCCGCGACCTCAGGTACCAGCTCGAAAGAATTATCCCGACACGGCAGCCCATCTCGATATCCACCTACGTAAGACATGGAATTGTTTCCGAATTCGTCCGACATGCTTTGGCGACTGGTAACTGGCCCGGCGGCAGGGTGGGTGTAACCCAGCTCCTCAACCGGACAAACTACATGGCCACGCTCAGTCATCTCCGGAGAGTGCAGTCGCCGCTAAGCAGAGGCCAGCCGCATTTCGAGGCGAGGGACTTGCATGGAACACACTGGGGTAGGCTGTGTCCATGCGAAACACCAGAGGGAAGCAACGCGGGCCTCGTCAAAAACCTCGCTTTGTCGGCGGAAATATCTTTCCAAGCAAACAGAAGAGATTTCATCGAGAATAAACTTTCCCAACTCAACATAATTCCTTGGACAGACATCGTCAACAAGCGGAGGCACCCGCCAAACGTTAAAGTCTTCGTCGACGGAGTTCTCGAAGGATACCACCAAAACGGAGCCATGCTCGTCAACGAGCTCCGTAGACTGCGAAGGGAGGGGATAATCAGCCAGAACATCAACGTCGCCCTATACAATTACAAGCACACCCAAGAAGTCGTCATCAACACGGACGAAGGAAGAATAAGAAGGCCGCTGATAGTGGTACAGAACGGGTCGCCGCTACTCCAGAGACAACATGTTGAACTCATCAGGAAGCGGACTTCAAAGTTCAGAGACCTCGTCAGCATGGGCATCATCGAATATCTCGACGCCGAAGAAGAAGAGAACACTTTGGTCGCCGCTTCCCCAGAAAAGGTCACAAGCGAGCACACCCATCTCGACATTACGCCGTTCGCCATGCTGGGAGTTGCCGCCTCGCTAATTCCATATGCCGAACACAACCAATCACCGCGGAACGTATACGAAGGAGCTATGGCCAAACAAGCCCTCGGCGTCTTCGCCTCAAACTTCTCCCTAAGAACAGATTCGAGAAGCCATCTCCTCGTATACCCCCAGAAACCCATCGTAACCACCAGAACAGCAGACCTCATCGGACTCAACACACGGCCGTCAGGCCAAAACATGGTCGTAGCCATCCTAACGGGGCAGGGATACAACATGGAGGACGCGGTTGTTCTGAACAAGTCTTCAGTCGAAAGAGGGCTGGGTCTTTCGCTGAGCTGGAGAATTTACGAGGTCGAGGCCCGGCAGACGCCGGGTGGTCAGCGGGATAGGTTCGGCATACCCGATCCCTCCGTCCGAGGATTTAGGGGCGAGCAGTTCTACAGAGTTTTGGACAAGGACGGGTTTGCACACATCGAGTCCGATGTCGCCGGCGGAACCGTGATTGTGGGGATGATGAGCCCGCCGAGGTTCCTCGAAGAATATCAACGGGTGCCGACGCGTGAAATGGTTTGGCGTGATTCGTCTGAGGCGGTCCAGCCTTCCGAGAGCGGGAACGTCGAAAACATTTTCATCACCATAAACGCGGACGGAAATCTTTTGGTCAAGGCCAAAGTTCGTTCAACATGTTTCACCGAAATCGGGGACAAGTTCTCCTCCCGTCACGGCCAGAAAGGAGTGGTTGGAATGCTTTTGCCTCATGAAGACATGCCCTACACCAAAGACGGCATTGTTCCAGACCTCCTCATCGACCCCCATGCTTTCCCATCAAGAATGACCATAGGCCAGCTTATCGAAAGTTTAGCGGGCAAGCTTGGAAGCGTTAGATCTGAACTCGTTGACGGAACGCCTTTCCTCGGAAAACCCCTTGAACAGCTGAAAGCAGAGCTCGAAGCCCTAGGTTTCAAAAGCAGCGGCCGAGAAATCCTCTACAGCGGCGTTACCGGCAAACCTCTTGAAGCTGAAATTTTCATCGGGGTCGTTTACTACCAGCGTCTTCACCACCTCGTGAGAGACAAGATACACGCCCGCTCCCGTGGACAGGTGCAGATGTTGACGAGACAGCCGACGGAGGGGAGGTCGAGGGGTGGAGGGCTCAAGTTCGGCGAGATGGAGCGAGATTGTCTGATCGCCTACGGTGCCTCCTATCTTCTGCTCGATAGACTTTTAGAGCAGAGCGACAAGTACACGGCCTACTTTTGCGAAAAATGCGGTCTTCCCTGTTACTACGACCTTAAACAGGAAAGGTTTGTCTGCCCCGTCGACGGCAAGGATGTTCGAGTTAAGGCGGTTTCGATGTCCTACGCCTTTTACCTGCTTCTCAACGAGATGATGAGCATGTGCATTCATCCGCGAATCGTGTTGGAGGAGCCGGAGGTATGAGCAGCGCCGCTTCGGTTTCGGGAATAAGCTTTGGCATAATGTCTCCCGACCTGATAAGGAAGATGAGCGTTGCCGAAATCGTCAGCCCCGACACCTACGACGAAGACGGGTTGCCCATCCCGACCAGCGTGATGGACCCGCGGCTGGGCATCCTCGAACCCGGACAGCGGTGCAAAACCTGCGGAAACACATACCTCGGATGCCCGGGCCATTTCGGAAGAATCGAGCTCCCCATTCCGGTCATCCACGTCGGCTTCGCCAAAACCATTTTCGAGCTGCTCAAATCCAGTTGCAGGTCATGCGGTAGGATACTGCTTTCAGAGGACGAATGCCGGAAATACCATGAAGAGTTGGAGAGACTAAAGGCTAACAACCTGCCCTACAAAAACCTCATCTACAGAATCAAGCAGAAGGCCATGAACACGCAGACCTGTCCCCACTGTGGGGAGAAACAGCTGAAGCTCGAACTCCAGAAGCCCACCACGTTCGAAGAAATTTCCGAGTCCGGGACGACGAAGCTAAACCCAAGCACCGTACGGGCGAGGCTCGAAAGAATACCAGACAACGACCTTGTTCTCCTCGACATCAACCCACGCACCTCAAGGCCCGAATGGATGGTTCTCACCGTACTACCCGTTCCACCGGTCTATGTGCGGCCTAGCATCACGCTTGAATCGGGATACAGGTCGGAGGACGACTTGACGCACAAACTCGTCGACATCCTCCGAGTAACGCAGAGGCTACGGGAAAACATCAGAGCCGGCTCGCCATCGCCTGTAATCGAAGAACTGTCCGACCTCCTCCAATACCACGTAACGACGTACTTTAACAACGAAGCCGTCGGCGTTTCACCGGCCAAACACCGTTCCGGAAGAATTTTGAAAACTCTTTCCCAGCGTCTGAAGGGGAAGGAGGGTAGGTTTAGGCTTAATCTTTCTGGAAAACGTGTCGACTTTTCGGCCCGAACAGTGATTTCACCCGACCCCAACATTCGCATCAACGAGGTTGGCGTCCCGCTTGAGATAGCGATGCAGCTCACCGTCGCAGAAAGAGTTACGCCGTGGAACCTTGAAAAAATGCGTTCGCTCGTCAGAAACGGCTCCGACAAGTATCCGGGAGCTAAATACATAATTAGGCCCGACGGTAAACGGGTTAGGCTAAAGTTCGTCTCCAATCTCGAGGAACTTGCAAGCGCTCTCGAGCCGGGTTATGTTGTGGAAAGACATCTACAGGACGGCGATGTCGTGTTGTTCAACCGGCAGCCATCTCTCCACAGGATGTCAATAATGGCCCATTACGTCAAAGTTCTTCCCTACAAAACCCTACGCCTCAACCCAGCAGTTTGTACTCCATACAACGCCGACTTTGACGGTGACGAAATGAACCTTCATGTTCCCCAAAGCGAGGAGGCACAAACAGAAGCCCGTGAACTGCTTGTCGTCGAAAACAACATCATCTCACCACGTTACGGCGCACCCATCATAGGGGTGATACGAGACTTCTTGACATCGCTTTACCTCCTCACGAAAGACGACACGAAGTTGACCAAATCCGAGCTCGCCAAACTCTT